>DBOI01000036.1 GCA_002299245.1 Hydrogenovibrio sp. UBA650 | reverse complement strand
AGCT
This sequence comes from Hydrogenovibrio sp. UBA650, assembly GCA_002299245.1. Taxonomy (GTDB): domain Bacteria; phylum Pseudomonadota; class Gammaproteobacteria; order Thiomicrospirales; family Thiomicrospiraceae; genus Thiomicrorhabdus. The sequence goes on along the minus strand of DBOI01000036.1, from coordinate 10,664 downwards.
ACTGCGATGATTTGGGCGGCAATGAGTGCTAACTTAATATGGGTTGGAAGTTGTTCTTCAGACATTATTGCTCTTTTCTTCAGCTTAATAAATTAACAAGCGTTTGGTAGTAAATTTTTGTGAGTTGGTTCAAGTCACTAACACTGACTTGTTCATCGATTTTGTGAATAGTTGCATTCAGTGGCCCTAACTCAATAACCTGAGCGCCGGTTGGAGCGATAAATCGACCATCGGAAGTACCACCGCCAGTAGAAAGCTCCGGTTTATCGCCAACAATTGATTCACAGGCCTGTTGAACTGCTTGAATTAATTCACCGTCCGCAGCGGTTACAAATGGCAGGCCTGAAAGATTCCACTCTAAATCGTAGTTTAAATTGTGTTGATCCAGAATATTGTGAACACCTTCTTGTAGTGATTCAGGAGTGTGTTCGGTAGAAAAGCGAAAATTGAACTGGATGACGACTTCGCCAGGAATCACATTGGTCGCGCCTGTACCGCCATTGATATTCGAAATCTGCAATGATGTTGGCGGAAAGTATTCATTACCGTGATCCCAAACCACCTGAACCAATTGTTCAAGTGCAAACGCAGCACTGTGAATTGGATTTTCAGCTAACTCTGGGTAAGCAATATGGCCTTGAACACCCTTGACAGTCAAATGACCACTCAGTGAACCTCGGCGTCCATTTTTAATTGAATCGGCAAGCTTTTCACTACTGGAAGGCTCACCAACCAGGCAGTATTCAAATTTTTCATTGCGGTTTTCCAAGGTTTCAATAACCTTAACTGTGCCGTCAACCGCTGGGCCTTCTTCATCACTGGTAATCAGATAGGCGATAGAACCTTTGTGATCTGGATAATCCTCGACGAACTGTTTGGTGGCAGCCATAAAACAGGCAATTGAACTTTTCATATCTGCCGTACCACGACCATACATCATGTCACCCTCAATCTGTGCTGAGAAGGGCGGATGAGTCCACTCTGACTCAGGCCCGGTTGGCACTACATCGGTATGACCTGCAAATACAAGACAGGGGGATTCATTACCTTTGCGCGCCCAGAGGTTATCCACCTCACCGAATTTCATCGGTTCAATATTAAAGCCAAGGGGTTGTAGATAGTCTGCAATCAGTGGTTGGCAACCTTTGTCATCCGGAGTGACTGAATCAATCTGTATCAGTTTTTGAGCTAATTCTATATTGTCTTTCATAGTGGTCATTTTAAACCAGTTGTTGGTAATCAGATTCTTTAAAACCGACCAAAAGTGTATCTCCAGCTTCTAAAACTGGGCGTTTAATCAGGGTAGGCATTTCAGTTAATACTGTTAAGTCTGTTGCCGAAATGAGAGCCTGTTTTTGTTCATCACTGAGTTGCTTCCAACTGGTACTGCGTTTATTGACCAAAATCTCCAGGCCTGTCATTTTTAACCAATTTTCAATAGTGGTGAGGTCAAGTCCCTGTTTTTTGAAGTCATGAAACTCGTAATTTACTTGATGGGTGTCTAGATATTTGCGTGCCTTGCGGACTGTATCGCAGTTTGGAATACCGTACATTTTCATAATTTAAGCTTTCTGTTTTTTTAACTGGTTAATTATATAGAAATTACAGCTAGTTTTTGTATCTGACTGCACAAGAATGTATACTTGCCTGTTTTTAAATAACCTATTTTTAAGAGAGTAGCATTATGTCAATCAAGCGAATTGGTCACCGTTATAGCGATGCAAAAACCGGGGCAACTTTGGATGTATGGTTCCCACGTTCTAATAAAGAAATTGCCCGTAACTGTTTAGCTTCAAAAACTGGAATTATTAAAGGCGATTTTGTGACGGTTGAAATTAATTCAGTTGATGATGCGCCTACTTCTGCTGAAGAAGCTTATCTGCGTCTACATCTACTTTCTGAGTGTGCTTACAAACCCCATACTATCAATTTGGACGGCGTATTTGGCCTGTTAAATAATGTTGCCTGGACAAGTGCTGGGCCATGTCTACCTTCTGAAGTAGAGAGCCTGCGTGAAGCGATTGCTGGAGAAGATCACCAGTTCAATATTACCTCAATTGACAAGTTCCCACGTATGACTGATTACGTGACTCCCGAGGGTGTGCGTATCGCTGATGCTGACCGTGTTCGCTTAGGCGCGCATCTTTCTCCGGGTACCACAGTAATGCATGAAGGTTTCTGTAACTTCAATGCCGGAACCCTGGGCAACTCCATGGTTGAAGGCCGTATTAGCGCCGGTGTGGTAATTGGCGAAAACTCTGATATTGGTGGTGGTGCTTCAATTATGGGTACGCTATCTGGTGGTGGTAAGCAGGTTATCGCTATGGGACAGCGTAATCTATTAGGGGCTAATGCAGGTCTTGGTATCTCCCTAGGTGACGACTGCATTATCGAATCTGGCCTGTATATTACAGCGGGAACTAAAGTAAAAATGCCTGACGGCTCAATTGTTTCAGCGCGTGAACTTTCTGGTCAGTCAAAACTACTATTCCGTCGTCACAGCCAAACTGGAGAAGTTCAGGTGATTATGACGGATGGTTCTTTATGGGGTGGGTTAAACGAGACGCTTCATTCAAATGACTAGTCTTTAAAGTCAAGAGTCAGCTAAATGCAAGCCGCAGTATCGAATGATCTGCGGTTTTTGTTTTTAGTTAATCGCTTAATCTAACTGTCACGCTTTCTAGATCACCGCAACCTAATAGCTGTTTCCAGTCTTCTGCGTTGATTTGGCCAATATACTCAACCGGCCATGCAGGTCTTTGCCCATAGAAAATACAGAAATAATTACCATTATTCGTGTATGCCAGACCTCCAGGAGGGATCTCCGCAACCGGGTTTTCTTGACCAAGGTCTAAGCCAATTGAACCATAGGCTTCATTTCCCCAATCTTGTAACGCAATCTCGTAGGGTAGATTTTCAATAAATTTCGAAGCGATTGCTGTATCAAACAGCTCAGCTTGTAAAGTAAAGGTTTTGAATCTAAGGATTATTTTACGCTGATTCATTTTTGTAGAGTTCTTGTTGTAAATGCATAGTTTAGGATATAAATTGGTGTATCCCTGGGTAAATTAAAGCAATCATTACACTTTGCCTGCCACAATTCAAAACACAGACTTTTTTATTATTTGCTAATAATTAAGCTTATTCTTCCAAAATATAATCCAGGAATTGATCATCACTCCAATTGTTAGCGATGTTAATTTGGCCAAATCGTAAGATAACCAGTTCCTTTGATGGAATAATATACAGTCGCTGCTTTCCAGCTCCAGCAGCCATATACATACCTTGCGGCGTGCTTTCAGATATCTGACTACCATCATCTCCCAACCCATCTTGAGGAATATTGTCAATATTGGGATCGTAACTACTGGTTAAAGGTTTATTGAGCCACCAGGAAAGACCATAACCAGAGAAGGCAGGGTTATCGTATTCAATACATCTGCTCAAATACTCTTCAGGGACTATTTGCTCATTATTCCACTGGCCCTTATTGAGAAAGAACTGTCCATATTTTATCCATTCCTGGCCTGTTAATTTTGCACCACCAGCCAGTTGTGGCTTGCCTTCGGTATCTCTTACCCATTCAGCCAAACTACTTTCACTAATACCAAGCTTAGAGAATAATCGCTCATTTAAATAATCAACCGGATCGGTTCCTCCGGTTGTACGTTCAATCATGGCTGACAAAATATGAAAGTTTGCTGAACCATAAATTGCCGCTTGGTCAGCTTGATAGATTTTTGGTGATTCATTGATCGCCAAATGGTATGTATCGAGAAATTTTGCGGGCAGCAGTGACAATCGAGTGGCATCTTCAATACCGCTAGTTAAACTCAACAAATGTCTGACCTGAATATCGTTTCTGGATATGTCTGTTTGCCATTCAGAGATGGTGTCAGAAACACGATCATCTAGTTTAAATAGGCCGTCTTGCTCTGCAAATGCAGCGATTGCGCAGCTAAAGGATTTTGTTCCAGAGGCTAAAATGTGAGGAGTGTTTTTATCTGTATTGCCGCTGTAGTGTTCAAAAACTAGCTTGCCACATTTTTGGATAAGTACAGCATCACCGCCTTCAGAATCGGAGTAATTTGCAGCCTGCCGGTAGTTTTGCATCTGCCTATCTGAAATTGATGGGTCACAGGCTAAGGTTTTTTCAGTTACATTGTCATTTCCACTGTTACCAGAACCACAGCTACTCAAGAGCAGTGTTGTAAAGATAATGCCAGCGTATCTAAGCATTTGGGTTTCCTGTTTGGTTATTGCGTTTTACTGAGTCTAAATTAACTCTTATTTTCTATTAACGAACAACATTAAGAAATGGCTATAAAACGAGCTTGTTAATGTCTTTGAAAAACGTCAATCCACCACTTTGAAATAGAGCGATTGTATTCAAGTACTCAATATCAGAGCTATCGCCAAGTTGATTGTAATAAGAGATCAAAAATGGCGATGCAACCCATACTATCTTATATTTTCCCTAAATTGTTTTGAGTTATCGACTGTATTGTTTTGCCAATAGCTTTGTTTTGAGATTTTTGATGTATGGCTAAATCTGAAGGCTAGCAAATTAATGAAAGTCGATCATTGGATGAGTAACACTAATAAGATGTTCATCCTGGCAGACTGAGAGCCGTTATTGACATGCTTCGTAAGCACTCTAGAGCCAATAGACATTGTTTAATTGAGGCTGAAAGCTTTAGTCTCTAAACGGTTTTACACTGACAGTTTAATTGATTTTATATCCGATTTTCATGGCCTTCAGATTTGTTTTTTATAAAAATCTAATCGCGTTTATAAAGTGCTTCAATAGTGCTTGAAGCTAAGGAATTGCTTTTAACCATATAGCCTGTCAGGGCTCCTGAAGCGTTGTTTGGTAGCTCTAATTTTTTCGACAGGGCATATACCGTGAATTGATAGCGATGAACACCGTGACCTTTTGGAGGGCAGGCACCACCAAAACCTTTAATACCGTAGTCATTAAAAATTTGTGTGGCTGCTTTAGGCGCTAGGTTTTTATCTATGTTTCCAGCGCCTGCCGCAAGCATGGTTATTGAAGCAGGAATGTTTACAATTTGCCAATGCCACCAGCCGCTGCCAGTTGGTGCATCAGGATCGTAAGCCATGATGGCATATGCAACGGTACCTTTTGGACCTTTTGACCATGAGAGTTGAGGGGAAATGTTTTTTCCGGTGCAGCCGAAGCCATTGAATTCATGAGTATTTGCCATGTGCTGGCCTTCGGAAATATCGCTGCTAGTGAGTTTAAAGTTATTCTGTGCTGCAAAAACAGACACTGGTAGTAAAAAGGCTAAAAGAGTTGTGAGCGTTTTCATATTTACCTCGTTGAGTTTAAGTTAACAATAATTCGATGATTATAGTAGCTTAGCTGAGCTAATAGAGTTAGCACTAAAACAGTCAATTTTTAGCCGGAATCGATCACCCTTGTTTTTCTTAAATCAGAAGGTGTCAAACCAAAACGACTTTTAAATTTGGCTGTAAAACGTGACTGAGATTGAAAACCGCAGTGGTTTGCAATCACACCAATAGGCTTAAAAGTGGTTTGCAATAGATGCAGCGCCAGGGCGAGTTTTATTTGATCTTTTATCTCTTGAATACTGGTACCTTCGGCGTTTAATTTTCTGCGCAGAGAAGATTCACTCATATTCAATTCATTGCACAGTTCAGCGATATTGATTGAGGCTCCAAAATGATTGCTGATGTGTTGATGTACCTTGTGTGCAATCCCAGGCAGTTTGACGATTGAATAAAGGTTGTCGTAACCTTGATAAAAAAGAAGCTGTAAGATTTCTTGTCTTCTCAAAGGCCATAAACTCTCTGGTGCAAATTGCGACCACTCGATAAATTGATGGAGTGTTTGTTCAAGCGTAGAGTCTAACTTTCCTAACAGGTAATCAGCTTGCTGTTTCTGAGGTTGCTGTAAGAATTCAAAGTCTTTGAATTCAAACTCGATTATGATTGCCAAATATTCGTGTTTACTCGGAATATTTCTCATATTGCCCCTGGGACTGGTTGACAGAAAAATAAAATTGCCTTCAGGGCATCTAATGTCACTATTTTTGCCTAACTTTTTTTCTCCGCTCAATACAACCATTAGTGTAGGAGTTGTGATTGGAATGTTATAAATCCGCTGTTCTGCTGCAGAGGTGTAAATTGCAAATGGTAAATTTCTATTTGTTGCTTGGGCTTTTTTGATCGCTTGCTTGAGAGGACTCATAATCGGTGTTTTGTAAATGAATTGAATGTTTAAAAACAATCCTAATGTGGGTTGATTGCCGATGTCAAATAATGCTTTAGCGGTATTGATTTTTTTGTTGGTAGAACTTAAAAACAATAAAACAGACCAGTTGATTCTGGCTATAATTTGCTTTGTAAACCACTTGTTTAAGGTTCTTTTTTATGGCCAGACTTCTAGGGTTGGATCACGTTAGTATTATTGTGAAGGATGCCGTCGCTTCGCTAGATTTTTATCAACAGCTGTTAGGGGTTGAACTACTTGAACGTCCTGATTTAGGCTTCCCTGGTTATTGGATTGATCTTTTCGCAGGCCAGAGTCTGCATATTATGCAATTGGATAACCCCAATGCCGATATTATTCGCCCTGAGCATGGCGGGCGTGATTTTCATTTTGCGCTGCGTGTCGATTCAATTGCAGATTTTGCAGATAAACTCGATGCAATGAGTTGGCCGTATAAAAGAAGTAAATCGGGTAGAAACGCATTATTTACCAAAGATCTGGATAATAACGCCATAGAGTTGTTTGAGTTACCAAGCAGCTAAGCTTAAAATTTGGTTTTAATTATTTAAATTTTCTACAACTGCTTCTTTAACCTCTTTCATACGCTGTTTACTCTTAATGGCGCGATTATCGGTATCACTAATCATAAATACATCTTCGGCCTTTTCTCCGATAGTGACAATTTTTGCGTCGTGTATTCGGATATTCTGTTCTCTTAGCGCACAACCGATATGAGCGAGAAGGCCAGGGCGGTCCTTGGCATCGATATGTAACTCAGTAATTTGATCACTAAGTTGAACAAAACTAACTTCGGTTGGGGTTTCAAAGTGCCGAGTTCTTCTTTGTTTAAATGGATTTGCTGCCAGCGGCTCAACTTCTTCCTGACCCAGTTGATAGTGTATTTTTTCAATGATTTGTTCGTGGCGACTCTCATCTACGTAAGTTTGAGTTTCTCGATCTAAGAAATAGATGATTACTAAAGTCATTTCATCTTTAGAACCATATATCTGGGCTTCAACAACATTGGTTGCCAGAGCGTCCATAACTTGAGCAATGTGCGCAAACAGGAAGTCCCGGTCAGGCATGTAGATAATAACTTCTGATGCGCCGCGTCCGGTCTGTTCATGTAACAAAACATGGTTTTGTTTTCTATCTAATGGATATAACAATTTGGTGATACGAGCTATATCAGGCGCATTCAACTTATTGAAGAATTCGGTATCCTCCAAGCTGGTCCAAAGGTCATTATAATTGGCGGTTTTTATGCCTCGTTTCGATAGAATTTCACGAGATTTTTCTTGAGTTTGCAGCGCTTTGTTCTGTTTGTCATTTGGAGAGGAGATGTGCTCTGTAAGTACTTTGGTTGTTTCATTATACAAGTCAAGGAACAGGGTGTTTTTCCAGTCATTCCAAACCTCAGAGGAGGTTGCACAAACATCGCCAACGGTTAATAGATATAGATAGTCCAAGTGTTCTTGATCGACGACCAGTTTGGCAAATTTTTGAATAACTTCCGGGTCTTTAAGATCTTTCTTTTGAGCAACTGTCGAGAAGTCCAAATGGCGTCTAACCAGCCAGCTAATCATGTGACTGTCTTTGGTCGACAGGTTGTGTTGCTGGGCAAATTCAAGTGCATCTACTGCTCCTAAAACCTCGTGAGCACCATTTCTACCCTTAGCAATATCATGAAACAGGCCTGCTAAAAACAACACTTCCGGCTTACATAGATTTTTGGCAATTTTGTGCGCGGTTGGGAATTCGTAAGTGTATTTGTCTACAAAGAAACGGCGCAGATTGCGAATAGTTAAAATCGTATGCTCATCAACAGTATAGGCGTGAAATATATTAAACTGCATTAACCCAGTAATCTTCTTGAAAACCGGTAGGTAGGCACTTAAAACTCCATAAGAGTGCATGCGTTTTACCGCTGCATTGACCCCTTTAGGCTGGCGAAAAATTTCCATAAACAGGGCTTTGTTAATGGGGTCATTGCGGAAGTTTTCGTCAATTAAATAGAGATGATCTCGAATAGATCGAATACAGTCGGATCGCAGGCCCTCAATTTCATCTAGGCTTTCCAGAATAATAAAAGCTTCAAAAAGTGCAGTCGGATTTTTAAAGAAAACTTTCGGATGAGTAATATCCAGATAGTTGTCTACCATCTTGAAATGATTGTTAATTGGTTTGGTTGCAGTGTTTTCATTGTCATACAGTACCTCGCGGAAGTGCTGCAATAGAATCTCATTAAGCTTAACAACGTTTTGAACATTTCTGTAGTAGCCGCTCATAAACTGCTCTACAGCCATTTTTTCAGGATTATCTTCAAAGCCAAAGCTTTCAGAGATTGCTTGTTGCAAGTCGAACTGTAAACGATCTTCTTTACGTTTTTTCTTGTGCTGTAACGCAAAGCGAACACGGTTGAGATATTTATAAGCTGCCTCGATCTCCATATACTCCTCAGGAGAAAGGAAATTGTGCTGAACAAGTTCATTGATTGAATTGGCTTTAAAGTGGCGTTTGGCTACCCAATAAATGGTTTGGATGTCACGAAGTCCACCAGGGCTCTCTTTGATATTCGGTTCGAGTTCGTAGATGGTATCGTTATAGCGATCGTGGCGAGCTTGCTGTTCAGCAAACTTGGCTGCGAAAAAGTCTTGGCTCTTCCAAAAAGTCTGGTCAGACCAGAGTTGTTGCATTTGATCGAAACGATCGTAATCACCAATAATCCATCTTGACTCAAGTAAATTCGTTGCCGTGGTTACATCTTCCAGACCTGCTGCTTTGCAGTCTTCTACTGTGCGTATAGCGCTACCTACATCAAAGCCTAAGTCCCAGAGGAAGGTAATGAAATTAGATAAAGCTTCCTGATTGGCTTCAATGTCATCGGCAAGAATTAATAGATCTATATCGGAGTAGGGATGGAGCTCTCCTCGACCGTAACCACCGACAGCCACCAGAGTTGCAGAATCTTCAGCGATATGATGTTTCCAGATTTTTTTTAGGACTTGATCAATAAATGATGAGCGTTCTTTAACTAAATCGGCAACCGGAGTGCCTTTTTCAAATTCGCTGAACTGATAATCGGTAAACTCTTTTAGTACGCTACGGCCCTGTTTGAGTTTTTCAAGCATTTCAATTTCTGAGTTGGCCAGCAATTGATAAAAGCTGTGGACAGCAGGGCGTTCTGACATGATCTGTTCTCGGTAATTTCTAGTGATTATTAGGTAAGTAAGGTCTTTCACCATTTCTTAAGGTGAAAATTTCATATCCATCTTTGGTCACAACCAGAGTATGCTCCCATTGTGCTGAGAGCTTGCGGTCTTTGGTGATAACCGTCCAGTTATCGCCGAGCAGCTTAACAGAGGCTTTACCTTGATTAATCATAGGTTCAATAGTAAATACCATTCCTGGGTTAAGAACAATATTCTTTAGTTCATCGGTAGCATAATGGAGAACTTGTGGTTCTTCGTGAAAGTCGGCACCAATACCGTGACCACAATACTCTTTAACTACCGAGTAATTGTTCTTTTCAGCATGTTTTTGAATGGCTGAAGCCACATCATAGAGTGTTGCGTATGGTTTTACTTGCTCAATTCCAAGCCAGAGGCATTCACGAGCGACATCGCTGAGACGTTTGGCAAAAGGTTTTACTTCGCCGACTTCAAACATGCGGCTAGTATCACCGTGATAACCATCCTTGATGACAGTAACATCTATATTGACGATATCGCCTTTTTTAAGTTTCTTCTTGTCATCAGGTATACCGTGGCAAACTACCTGGTTAATAGAGATACAGCTTGAAGCGGGGAAACCGTGGTAATTCAGGGTGGCAGGGGTAGTTCCTTGAACCTCAGTCATATGTTTGTGCATGATGCTATTCAGTTCACCGGTGGTAACACCTGGAAGCACATGCGGTTCAATCATTTCCAATACTTCAGCGGCAAGCTTGCCGGCGACACGCATCTTTTCAATCTCTTCAGAGGATTTTATCTTTATAGCCATTGAATTTCTTTGAGTTTATTTACTTTTTAATCGTCGATTTGTTGTGAATATGCGTGGAATATGGTATAAATGCCGCGCCTTTCGAATGAGAGGAATTTTAACACTAAATCCGCACGTTTATCGAGACATAAAACGGGGTGCTTAAAACGACTGTTTGTCAGTGTTTTTTGTTCGTTTTATGGATAGACGGAGGCTTAACCCAAATTGGAGAAGAAATCATGGCAAAAGTAACCATGCGTCAAATGCTGGAAGCTGGTGTGCACTTCGGTCACCAGACTCGTTATTGGAACCCAAAGATGTCTGAGTACATCTTCGGAGCTCGCAACAATATTCATATCGTTAACCTTGAAAAAACACTACCTATGTTCAACGACGCTTTGAACATGATGGGTGGTATCGCTGCTAA
>DBOI01000132.1:11900-15254 GCA_002299245.1 Hydrogenovibrio sp. UBA650 | reverse complement strand
AATACATTCCTGCAGATCAATCAGCATTGTTCTGTGGTGCAGATGCTCCAGCTAAGTCAGCGCAAACCGCGTTTTCTGTAATGAGTCCTGCTAACCAGCAAAATACATCGAAAGTGACTGGTGGTGAAAACTACAAATCACAGTCGACGACTATCCGTCCAAGTAACGGACCTACTAAAGTTGTAGCTTCTATGACTGCAATGGGTCAAATGACGACTGGGACACAAGTTGGTCGTATGGCAGATGTAACTGGTTCTGAAGCAGGTGCTTGTAAAACTGTATCTGGAACTGGATATCAGAGTTCAGAAGAGACAGAAGCTTGTGGCGTTGCAGCTAATGCAACGGCAACTAAAGTAACTACCTCTGCAACCACTGCAGGTCAGACTATTACAGGTGACCGCAGCGGGGGAAACGCTGATATGACAGGAGCCGAAGCCGGATCTTGTCAAGCAGTTACAGGAACTGGATACATGGGTGCAGAACAAGCTCAATCTTGTTCAACAGACCAGCAGACTATGATCGCACAGCGTCAGCGTCAAAATGTTAACCATGCGGTAACAGGTGTTCAGCCTGGTCCTCAGGGTCTAACTGGCGCACAAAAAGGTGCTTGTGAGCTTGTTAGTGGAACTCACTATCAAGGTATTGATCAAACCTCTATGGTTTGTAATGCAGCTAATGCAGCTACGCCAGGTCAATCTGACTTCCCACAAATGATGGGTTCTCAGATGCCTATGCAAGCGGCAGCTCCAGCAGTTGAAGTCCAGCAAGGCACAACTATTACTGGCGACGGATGGGATCGCAGCAGCAAAGTCACTGGAACGGAAGGTCCATGGGCAGCGCAGCGTAACGCTTCAATCCGTGGTGCAAGTGGACAAGCTCCAATGGGTGCAGCTCAATTTAGACCTGCAGCTATGGAAGAAGTACCACAAAGCCCTATTACTGGTTCATCCGGTAATACCGAAGTAGGTGCCAAAGTGACACTGTCAGGTGGTGCGAGAGCATAACTTTGATACATGAGTGCAGGAGTGAGAAAGAGTAATCGCCAAAAGTCGATGTTTTGGAAGCCGATACCTTGGAAAGGCAATACAGGAACATCAACTCCTCCTGTAGTTGCTGAGAAATCAGCAGCTGCAACGAGACAAGATAACTCTTTATCACAAAGCACTCATGCATTAGTTAATCAAACGCAAAATGAAATACTGCGTTCTTATGAGACAGAAACTAAAGCCAAGTTCGATGACATTGAGCCGGTTTTAAAAAAGATACTGTCACAGAAGCAGCGTGTTGATTTTATTCGTTGGGCTAATGCAGAACTATACTCACACATAGGTGTGACTCTGGATGAAGATGAGTGGGAATTAAACAATAGTTCTAACTCTCAATTTGTATTCCAGAACATATTTGCCAAGGTTGTATTTAAACAATTCTTAGCAATGTCAGAAGACTTCTTTCTGAGAGACCCTTTAGGAGGTCAAAGAGCAGAAGAAGCAACCAGAATTTTTCGGGATGCGGGAATCCATGCAGTTGGCGTTGCGCCATGTGCAGACGGTAGATTAGCGCATTTCGTAAGCTATGTAATGAGATTACCTTATACATTAGCTAGAAGAAAATCCCACGCCGGCGCCATGTTTGATGTGAGCGAAAGCGTAAGAAATTGGGTTTTCACAGAACATACCCGCTTTAGGGAAGGCCTGCCAAATAGTGCTGATGAGCCAACCCGTTATATGAAAATGGCGGTGTACCACTTTTCAAAAGCAGATCCGACACACCAAGGTTGTGCGGCGCATGGAAGTGATGAATATAAGGCTGGAAGTGCGGCCTTAAAAAAATTGAACGACTTTAGACAGGCCATTGAGAATCGATTTGGCGCGAACTCTAAAGTGGAAACTTTCTTAATCGGCGTCAACACGGATGACGATTCTTTAAAGTTTCATATTCCAGACCAATATGGTCAAGTATCACTAGATCGATTTATGGATACTGCTGGAATGTATCAAGCTACTATGAATCTTCCAGCTGAAGAGGCCATGGTTGCTTTAAAAGATGCAATTGATTTTTGTAATAAGGCAAACCAAACTACTTTGCCTAGACCAGAGATTAGAGATTTAATTGCCTGGTTGATTGCCAATAACTTTTCACAAATTGCATATGTGAAAAGTTATGAAAGTGGCTGTTATGACGATATTGGTCATGCAGAACGATTTATTGGAATTGGTAACGGCTTTGAAGAAGTCCAGCTGAGAAACCTCAGCTACTACAGCTACCTGCATACAATTGAGGAAGGTGTAAATGATGTCGATGTTGGCATTAAAATCTTCAAAGGTTTAAATGTTAAAAAAGGTGTGCCAATACCGATTATAATTCGCTGCGATTACGATGGTAGAGTGCCTGGTTCTAAAACCAGAGCAGTAGAAAAAGCTAAGAGGCTGGAGAAAGCTGTTCAGAGCCGCTACCACGAACTGTACGCTTGTGGTTTAGTTAAAACGATGGGCACCTTGAGAGATTACACTGGTTTTAAGCCGGCAGAAAAACTCAGGACTTCGTAAAGGAAATTTAGAGTGAAAATTTTTAAAGTTGAAGGCACACTTGTTTCTACCAACCGTATTGCGATGATGGAACATAAGCCTCTATTAACAGTTATAGACAAGCCGGGTGGAACTCCACAAGTTGCGGTAGATCCTGTTGGTTGTAAGCCGGGTGACTGGGTGATTTGCTGTGGTAGTTCTGCGGCACGTGATGCAACAGGGGTAAAAGGTTATCCAAGTGACCTGACCATTGTCGGTATTATCGATAACTGGGAAGAATAAATGGAAATTTACCAAGTTCAAAAAGAGCTTGTTTTGACCAGTCGATTAGAAGATATGGGTCACCTGCCAATCAAGGTTGTAAAAAACATGTCAGGTGGAGTTTCTGTAGCAATGGATCCGATTGGCACAAAACCAGGTGATTGGGTTTTTACCATTGCTAACTCGGCGGCACGAGATGCGGCGGGTGATAAAAGATATTTAACAGATTTAACGGTTGGCGGCATTATTGATAACTGGAAAGAAGTTACTGCCGGCTTCCAAAAATAATAAGTTGTATTAATTTTAGTCGTGATCAATTGGTTTCAACTTTCAAGATGAGCTAACTGAACACAAAAAGTTTTAAAAACAAATTACCAACCCTAAGGAGAAAGGTTATGAGTGATTACGGTATTGCATTGGGAATGATCGAAACTCGCGGTCTAGTTCCAGCAATCGAAGCTGCTGATGCGATGACAAAAGCTGCGGAAGTACGTCTAGTAAGTCGTGAGTTCGTTGGCGGTGGTTACGTAACAGTGATGGTACGTGGTGAAACTGGTGCGGTAAACGC
>DBOI01000132.1:7014-11582 GCA_002299245.1 Hydrogenovibrio sp. UBA650 | reverse complement strand
GGTGAAACTGGTGCGGTAAACGCTGCAGTTCGCGCTGGTGCTGATGCTTGTGAACGTGTAGGTGACGGTCTTGTTGCTGCGCACATCATTGCACGCCCTCACAAAGAAGTTGAGCCAGTATTGGCTAACGCATAATTTTTTGGAGAAATTATAATGAGTATTGCTCTAGGTATGATTGAAACACGTGGTCTTGTTCCTGCTATTGAAGCTGCTGATGCAATGACTAAAGCTGCTGAAGTAACTCTTGCTAGTCGTGAGTTTGTTGGTGGTGGTTACGTAACTGTAATGGTGCGCGGTGAAACTGGTGCGGTTAACGCAGCTGTTCGCGCTGGTGCTGACGCTTGTGAGCGTGTAGGTGACGGTCTTGTAGCTGCACACATCATCGCTCGTCCGCACGCAGAAGTTGAGCCAGTATTGGTTGCTGGTGGTAACTCAGCGAGCCGTAGCTAATTTCCTTAGTAGTGAGCTCAACTGGGCTCACTGATGAGATTAGGAGAGAAAAATGCAAAATTCTACAGTTATTCCAGGAATGGGTGCCTATCCACAAATGGCTAATGTTCAGACTGCTAATGCTAACAGTCAGATCCTTGGTTATTTAGGGCGTGCATTGACATTGGAATTCTCTGCAGGTCAGCATTATCTCGCACAAGCCTCACTGTCTAAGTTTAGAAATGAAACTAACTATGCTGAAGGGTTTATCACTTTGGCTAATGAAGAGTTTCAACATGCGAATCTATTGACAGATCGCATGGTTGCACAGGGTGCGTTGCCGTCTGGAACAGTTCTAAGACCTGCGACTCCGACTAGCAATGTCATTGAAGCTTTAAGAAGTTGTGAAGAGCGTGAAATCGCACTGATCAATCTTTATGCTGAAGCGAATCAATACTGTGCGAATTTTGGTGCTAAAGAAGATCAAGCTCTCTTTAGCAGGTTGCTTGAGGAAGAACAAAGTCAGTTAGCAAGAGTTAACACTTGGATCGAAGAATATATTCAGATCATGACTCAACAGCAACAGCCTAACAGGAGCTTTGTGTGAATCAACGTTGGAAACAAAAGGCAAAGCCTGCAAGTTTAGAAACTAAGTTTGAATTTGAAGAGTATGAAGTACTTCGTGGCTTTTTGGATGACTTAGCTGAAGTTGCAGAAAAGCTTGACCATCATCCAAATCTTAGCTTTGGTAGAACACATGTCTCAGTCATCATCTATTCAACAGAAGATGAATTGAGGGATGTAGACATTGCCCTAGCTGAAGGTATTGATGAATGTTTCCAGCGTATTACTGATTAATTAAAGGGTAGGAAATGGCAACAGCAACTACTACTAAAACAAATACTGCTTCAAAAGCAGCCAGCAAACCTGCTGCTAATAAAGCTCCAGCAAAAACAACTGCTGCAGCTAAGAAGCCTGCTGTTCAAAAACAGACAGCAAATGCCTCTGGTCACATTGCTGACAAAATGGATGGTTTATCTCGACGCAATCGAGTTTGGCCAGACTAGGCACTATGAAAATCAGTGATTTGCAGATAAGGGGTCAAAAGCCCCTTTTTTTACATCCATTGGTTTTTTCTATGGGTAGACAAAAAATTATCAATTTATAAATACCCATTAAAAAAGGTATTATGCCACTTGGTTTTTTGATGAAGACTACGGCTACAGGTTTTCATAAATTACCTAAACAGATTATTAACAACATAATGTTATTGGTCTCAAAAGCTACAACTAAAGATACAAATAAAAGTTGTCAGTGAAATAATTAGAGTGATAGAGATTATGGAAAAGAATACAGAAAATACACAATCAGTCGAAACACAAGATCATGGCTCTGCAGCATTTAGAAAAGAGTATGCAGTAGCTGATGTTCAAGCCGGTGTTATCACGGCTACCATGGCAATTCCACTTTCTATTGGTATTGCATTAATGTCCGATTATCCAATTCAAGTTGGTCTAGCTACAGTTGCTTTTGCCTCTTTTATTGGATTCTTATTTGCCTGGTTTAGACCTGGTAACTTTATTGGTGCCCCTGGTATCGCAGCTGGTCTAGCTCCAATCCTAGCTATGGGTGTTGCCGAGTTTGGTATCTCCAACATGGCATTCATCGTTTTTTTAACAGCGACGTACCAAGCGATTATCTGGAAGTTTAACTGGCAACGTTATCTATTGATGGCGGTACCTACCTATTTGGTAGAAGGCCTTCTTGCCGGTATCGGTTTAAAGATTGCCCTAAAGTTTGTGCCTTTCCTATGGATGCTTCCCGCAGGTATGGCAGTATCTGAAGAGTTCTGGACACAAGATCGAATCAATGTAGTGGTGCTTTCTATCATCGGTATTGTTATCTTCTTAGGCCTGTTCAAACAGTTTAAGGATACTAAACCAGCTATCCCATACTTTGGTCTGATTATCTTCGGTATTATTGCTGCAATGTTTGTTGAAGTTAACATGCTTAAGGTTGAAGATGTTAAGTTTGAGCTTGCTCTTCCTGTACCTAACTTTGATTCAGTAGGTGTATGGATTTATGCAATGTTCTTTGCATTAATGCTTGCGGTGGTAGATGTTATCGAGCAGGTAATGAGTAATGCTGCAATTGAGAAGATTGACCCTCTAAAACGTCCATGTAACAGTAACAACAGTTTACTATCTATCTGGGTATCAAACATGGGTGCATCTTTCTTCGGTGGTATGACTAACCTTGATGGTCTTGCGAAAAGTTCGACTAACCGTCTTGCTGGTGCCTATACAAAGCTATCCGTGTTAGTGATCGGTCTGATGATTACATTCTTTGTATTCAACTCACAGTACCTAGACAACTTACCATATTTTGCACTGGCAATTATTATGGCGTTTGTCGGTATCAAGATGATTATGGGATTGTTGCACGTTGCCAAATTTGGTGAGTATGCACTGTTACTTGGTTCGCTATGTGGTATTTTGGTATTCAAAGTAGGTATCTTTGAAGGGCTATTGATCACTCTTGCGCTTCACGCAATTATCCATATCGTAATCTTCAAAGTGATCGAAAGTATGCCTACAGGTAAAATTGTAAAACGCTACTTTGATCGCTTCAAAGAAGATGAGCCAGGTGTAAACTAATTATTAGTTCAACAAAGACTCAAAATAAAAAAGGGCGTTTTTGAACGCCCTTTTTTGTGTTCATAATAAAGTCATTTTTAGATTGGACAGTCCGATTCCATTTCCATCTGCGGAAGTTCCTGTTTTGGCATACTGTTATAAACCAAGCAGGCCTGTTGAAGTAATGGGACAACCAATGTAGAGCCGGTTGCCTGACCCAGTTTCATATCAAACTGTAACAGGGGTTCAACGGCTAAAATTTCCAGCACAAGTGCGTGAAACTTCTCTGCGGATTGGTGAGAGAAAATACACCACTCAACCAGACGTGGGCAGTTACCACAAATACAGAACATAGTTTCCGGTACTGAGTACTGACCCAGATCCATTAGCATCTCAACCGACTTACAGTGTACTAGTTGATCGTTTCGACTGACCAAGTCGGCAATCCATGCAGCAACCGTTGCCATGAGTCCATCAACGACAATGGTTAATCCAAGCTGAGCACAGCGAATGTAGGCTCCACACAAAGCAGCTGTTTCAAAACCACCAAGGTGTTGAAGAATTCTTAGAGGTGATGTCAACTGATCTTGATGAAGTTCTAAGGCCTGTTCAATCGCGGCAAGTTTTTGACGTTCAGAACTCATAATACGGGTTCTGCCCATCAATAAAAGTTCTTCGGCGGACTTTCCAGAAAGTACAGAGATTAAGGCTATTGCAGATGTGGTATTAGCAATACCAATTTCACCGGAAATAAACAGGTCACAACCTTCTTGTTTAGCTCTTTCCGCTGCTTGCATACCAACCTGTAAGGTCTGTAAAAGTTGTTGCTCACTCATAGCGGCAGTTTGAGTAAAGTCCGCGGTTGAAGCTGCCACCTTGGCTGAGAGGTATTTATCCGACAACTCTAAATTGCCTTTTAATCCCACGTCTATCAGCTCAATTGCAGCATTGGAAAACTGCGCCAACGCATTGGTGGGGGCTTTTTCTGAAGAGAGTGCTTCTAGCCACTGTACTGCTTGCTCAGCCGAATATTCAGAAAGGTCTTCTGAAGCCATACCGTGATCCGCAGCAAAAATAACAACTTTTGGTTTTTTTACCTGAGGTGAAGCTGTTGCCTGGTGGCCTGCCAAACGCACTACAATCTCTTCGAGGCGTCCAAGAGTTCCTTCTGGTTTAAGTGGCTGATGCAGGTTCATCATTACATTGTGCAAGGCTTCATCATTGACCTCTTGGTTTGCGCAAAATAGATCTTCAATCATTGGATTACCTATAAAAGAAAAATAAAAAAACCACCTTAATGGTGGCTTTTAAAAGAGTAAAAGTAAATTTTGTCTAGTCAGGCCATACTCTGCTTGAAGGCATGCGTGTAACGGTTTCTGTTTTTTGAGCAGGTGCCTTTTTGGCAGCAGGTTTGCGAGCTGGTGCTGCTTTCTTAGCCGCTGGTTTGGCAGGTGCCTTTTTGGCAGCCGGCTTACGGGCAGGAGCTTTTTTGGCGGCAGGCTT
>DBOI01000132.1:4247-6680 GCA_002299245.1 Hydrogenovibrio sp. UBA650 | reverse complement strand
CTTAGCAGCAGGTTTTGTTGCTGTTGTTTTGGCCGCCGGCTTTTTAGCAGTTGTTGCAGGCTTGGATGCTGTTGATTTATCGTCCGCCTGCGCAGTTTTAGCACGGCGAACACTTTGGCTTAGTTTTGAACTAGTGGTTTTAGTTGTCATAAGACCTCCTCAATGATTTCATCAATTTCTTGTGCTGCCGTTTCGCCTCGCTTACCTGCGCAATAGACACTTAAACCTTCAAGTGCCGCATTGCGGTAAACAGCTCGACGACGAATGCCACTTTTTAGCGCCGGAATATCAAACTCTTCTAGAGCTTCCTTCATAGCAGTAGACAGTGCACTTCGCGGCTCCAACTGATTGACTACCAAGAAGGATTTTAATTTGCGGTTACGAATTTTGGCATGTTCAATAGCATCCGAAATTCTGATACTTGCCCACAAATCTACAGGTGATGGTAACACAGGTATAAGCACAACTTCAGAAACTTGTAGTGCTGATTGCATGATTCCGGTTTCCAGTGTAGGCGGGCAGTCGATAACTAAGAAGTCATAATCTTTGGCAAAACGCTCAGCTTCACGCGCGAGGTTGCCGCCTACAGAAATCACTGAGGTAGGAAATGGTTTTTCATCAGTTGATAAGCTACACCATTGTCCTGCTGATCCTTGAGGGTCGGCGTCAATAACAAGTACGCGACCTTTTTTTGCCAGACCTGCTGCAAAGTTCATACTTAAAGTGGTTTTTCCGGTACCACCTTTTTGGTTAGCAATTGAAATAATACGGGCTGCCATAATCCATCCAAAACTTTGTTAATTGTGATCTAATTTAGGTATTGATCCTACCGTAAATTAGGCTTTAAGCCATTATACATAGGAATGTACATTACCCATAGAGTTTGTTCTATGGGTTGTATTCGATTCTTCAATTTCTCAAAAAATGCTATCTGCAATATGATATGTCGTTCTAGAAAATGGGTAGAGCCCTATTCTTTTTGAAATGGTAAGGGTCACTAATATTCTTTATGGTTGTAAATATGGATTTACAATCTATAGAGGCCTGAATTGATGGTAAACTATGCACCGCATTTTTATGCCGTCAAAAATAAAATAATAAGAGTTTATGAGACCAATCGTACTGGCCACAGGCAACATTCACAAAGTTCGCGAGATTCAGCCAGCTTTGAATGAGACCGGCTTTCAAGTTTATGCCCAGACTGAATTCTTCAGCGAAGAAGTTGAAGAAGATGGCCTGTCATTTGTTGAAAATGCGATTAAAAAAGCCAGATATGCTTGCCAAAAAACCGGCATGCCTGCGCTGGCAGATGATTCCGGTTTAGAGGTTGATGTATTAGGTGGTCAGCCAGGAATTTATTCGGCCAGATACGCTTTGAGTACAGTTGGTGAAAAAAGCGATGAGCAAAATTTGCAAAAGTTATTAGATGATTTGCAAAACATTCCCGACGCTCAAAGACAGGCACGCTATTGCTGTGCAATGGCTTATTTTGAACACCCTGATGATGCCATGCCAATTATTGGTGTAGGCACCTGGGCTGGCGACATTTTAACCGAGCGTCGCACCGGTCAGGGTATTGGATATGACGATGTGTTTTGGGTGCCGCAGTTTTTCAAAACGGTATCGGAAATACCAGATGAGATTAAAAATTCAGTGAGCCATAGAGCTAAAGCATTAGAATCAGTACTATCCCAGCTACAAGGTGTTCAGCTATGAACCCAATCGTAACGCCTATCGAGCTGAGAACCTATGTATTCATGGATTCATTGCAACCTCAATTAGCATCCTATATGGGAACCGCTTCTATGGGGTTCTTGCCGATTCCGGGTGATTCCTGTCTGTGGATTGAGGTTGCGCCAGGTATGGCGGTGCACCGTCTGTCCGATATTGCGCTTAAAGCATCCAATGTTCGTCTGACACTGCAAATTGTAGAGCGTGCTTATGGTTCTATGGTATTTAACCACCGTGACCAAAGTGATGTTTTGGAAGCAGGGAACAAAGTTCTACAGCATCTTAATACCCATGAGTATGACCGCCAAAAGTGCGTCATTATGTGGGATGAGGTAATTCCAAGCATTACCGCTGACCACGCTACCCTGATTAACCGTGACAACCGTAAAGGTTCGATGATTATGCCAGGGCAAAGCATCTTTATTATGGAAACTGAACCAGCCGGTTATATCGTTTACGCCGCCAACGAAGCTGAAAAAGCGGCTAATATCACTCTGGTTGAAGCCCGAGCTGTTGGTGCCTATGGGCGTCTAATTATGGCCGGTAAAGAAGCGGATGTTCACGAAGCTGCAAGAGCTGCAACAGACGCGCTGAAGCGATTGACCTGTAATAAAGGTCAAGCTGAAGACTTCTAAACTTGATTAACTCTTCAGCTAGCCTCTAAAATCACTAATTTATCGCGTCTTCTACAGCCGAGTTCTT
>DBOI01000132.1:0-3887 GCA_002299245.1 Hydrogenovibrio sp. UBA650 | reverse complement strand
CTGCAGCCGAGTTCTTTGTTTCGTTCCACTCTACATCTGGTGATGACACACTATCTAAGAAAACAAGAACTCCGTAAACCCATTCAAACCTATCTCTAGATTCCAATCTATATATTCATAAAAATCCATCTGCTATAATCTATGGAAAGTTCAGTTTTGAGCTCTTACGTTTATGGCCTCTTGTTTTTGTTTAGTAACTAAAATCGCTGCCCAAAAGGATAATTATGAGCACCTCGGAAGATTCGCAACAAGAATTACAAAAAGATGCTTCGCAGCATAATCACTTTCTATTACGTCACGCTTCCTTAAGACAGATTCAGGTATTTGAATCTGTTGCCAGAAACTTGAGCTTTACCCGAGCTGCTGAAGAACTTCACCTTACTCAACCAACTGTATCTGCTCAGGTTAAGAGTTTGGCGGAAGCAATTGACCTGCCTCTATACGAGCAGGTGGGCCGTAAAATTTTCCTTACCGAGGTTGGTGAAGCAGTGGCTTCCAGTTGTCGACAGATCATCAATACTTTCTACAATTTAGAAATTAAACTGGATGATTTTCGAGGTATGAAGCGAGGCCGTTTACGACTGGCAGTCATCTCTACTGCGAAAACTTTTATTCCACTTGCTCTGGGTGAGTTTATTAAAAAGTATCCTGATATTGAGCTTTCATTGACGATCTGTAACAGAGATAGTGTCTTTAAACGTATTGATGAAAACTTGGATGATCTCTATATTTTAGGCCACGTGCCTCCAAGTAATATTGATATGGAAATCGTGCCGTTCACCCCGAACCCATTGGTAATTATTGCCAATCGTGAACACCCTTTGGTAGGTAAGAAAGTCTCGATGAAAAGGCTGGCTGAAGAACAGTTTATTATGAGAGAAGCCGGCTCAGGTATTCGCTCTACGCTTGAGAAGGCTTTTGACAGCAAAGGTTTAAAAATCAAGGAGCGTCTGACGCTAAATACCAATGAGGCGGTTAAGCACTGTGTAATCGGTAATCTCGGTGTCGCCTGTGTTTCCAAGCATACCCTTTACCTGGAAAAGCAGCACAGTCGTCTTGTTGAACTCAATGTAGAAGGTTTTCCAATTGAGAAAAGCTGGAACATTGTTTACCCAGCAGGTAAAGAATTATCAGTGATCGCCAATGAGTTTTTTGAGTTCCTCAAGGAGAGGGGAGAAGACTACATTAAAATTTAACAGGCCTCAAAGCTTTTTTGAGGCCTTTCAAGCTGCCACTAGCAGTCCTTTCAGGCAAAAGTCTTGCCATGAATAAGATGATTAAGCATAGACAATAGTCTATACACAGCATTGGCTTATTCAATTTTTCATAGATTCCATTTGCGTATAATTGAGTGTGCTTGAACTTGAGTTGCACCGCTTCTGATAACTCTCTGAGAGTTATTTGCATGAATGCTAGCGTTTGGTGTAGCTAATTACGATGTGTGGTTTAGGTAGATCATCATGGGTTACACGGCGCAAAAATATAAATAGATGCCGGGATGAACTATAAATAAATTTGAAATCGGTTTGTTTACATGAAACCTCGACAGTCGCTAGATGTCAGGTTTGTTAACTATGGATACGGTTGTATGTGAGCATTTCGAAATTAGGAGATTAAGACTATGGGTTTAGATAGCTTATTAATACCAGCAGTACTATTTTTCGCACTTGGTGTTTTAGCCAAGTTTATTAACTCTGATTTAAAGTTCCCTGAGGGGATGACTAAGGGTCTTGGATTATATCTCCTTATGGCGATTGGTCTAAAGGGTGGAATGGCTTTGAATGGTGCCGATTTAGGTTTGGCGCTATCCAGTATTCTGTGGGCCGTAATACTCGGTTTTGGCTTGCCATTGATTGGTTATTTCCTGCTTCGAATCCGCAACAAAATCAATAAATTCGATGCCGCTGCGATCGCTGCACATTACGGTTCGGTCAGCGCGGCAACCTTCTTGACAGCGGTTGCCTTCCTGGAGGTATCTGGTGTCAGTTATGAAAGTTATCCTATTATTATGATGGTAATCATGGAATCACCAGCTATCATCTTCGGTTTGGTTATTGCCGCTCTAGTTCGTAAACAGATTGCCGCAGAAAGTAATGGTGAGACCGAACAGGTTAAAACTGAGTGGGGTCCTCTAATTCAAGAAGCCTTTACTAACGGTAGTGTTGTGTTGCTACTAGGTGCAATGGTTATTGGTGCAGTAGCCGCTCCTGACGCTTTGGATAAAGTTAAACCATTTACCCAAGAGATCTTCATGGGAGTTCTATGTCTATTCCTACTGGATATGGGAATGGAAGCCGCTAAAAAAGCAGATACTCTCAAAAATGCTGGTATTACATTAGTATCATTTGGTGTTGTTATGCCATTAGTCGGTGGAACCATTGGTATGATGGTTGGTGTTTCTATTTTAGGCTTCTCAGTTGGTGGTGCTTTCTTGCTTGCCATTCTGTCAGCAAGTGCATCTTATATTGCCGTTCCACCTGTAATGCGTTACGGTGTACCTGAAGCGAATTCTTCTTACTACTTAACACTGTCTCTTGGAATTACTTTCCCATTCAACGTTGTGATTGGGATTCCTCTGTTTTACCAAATGACTAATATGTATGCAGCACTTTAAAAAGGAGTTGAGTTATGCCACAAATGACAAAAGGCAAATCGGTACACATTATTGTTAATGCCACTTTTGAAAGAGAGCTTATCAAAGTTCTAAAATCGGCCGAAGCAACCGGTTACACTCAAGTAGATGCAAGAGGTTTTGGTTATTCTGGTGTACAGGACGGCCACTCAGAAGGTGAATCAAATGTGCTATTTATCGTTTTAACTACAGAGGATAAAGCACAAGTAATCGAAAAGAAGTTAGTGAGTTATATTAAACGCGGTTACCCAATCGTTTCTTATATCACCGATGCAGATGTGTTGATGAACAACCGTTACGACCAGCCTACGATTTAATAGCTTTATCGGTCTGAATGAACTGCATTGCCCACTCAGCGAAAAGGTTTTGCTGAGTGGCTTCTTACTGAAGTAGAAATGATATGTGTATATTTATTGTTGTCCTGATGGGGATACTGCTGTTCTATATGTCAGCCGAGATCGATAACTACAAACTCATTGAGATTGTAGATACTCTAGCAATTGATCTAGAGTCTGGATGGGAAATTTTTGTTGTGCTCTGGCCGGCGATGGCCTTTATGTTTTTAGCCGGAGTATTATTTGTTTTGCTGTTATTGAAACTGGTGCCGAATAAATCATAGATAACTAATCACTGATTTTCAGATACTCAAGCCTCCAGTTACCTAAATCATTCCGCCATACCTCTTCAATGCAAAATAACAGGCCTGTGACTTTTCTGTTGTTAGACATAATCAGCCTGATATTCTTCGCTCGGCTCAAAGGATTGAACAATATCTAAATAAATCCCGTTAGGGTCTTGGATACAGAAGTGACGCTGTCCCCAATCTTCGGATCGTAGTTCAAGCACTATATTGAGTGATTTGGATTTGGCTGCCGCATAAGCGCGATCCGCATCTTCGACTTCCAGGCTAAAAATAACACCTTCGCCAATATATGGCTTTTGAAAAATTGGCGGTTGGCTAGGTTGGTCAGGCAGCAAAAAACCTACTTGAATGCCTGACTCTGAAACTAAGTGAATATACCAGTCACCAGAAAACACAACCTCAAAGCCAAGGTTCTCTGTATAAAAAGATTCTGCCGTATTTAGATCCTTAACTGTAAATACAGGAAATGAACTTTTTGGTTCAATCATATTGGATTCCTCTTCTGTTAACTAATATTGGTTATCAGGCCAATCAATCTAAGTATTCTTGAATTCAACTAATAACTGGAACACCCTTGTCCAAATTTCTTTTGGTTAACATTTGATGGGCTGA
>DBOI01000100.1 GCA_002299245.1 Hydrogenovibrio sp. UBA650 | reverse complement strand
ACAATTTGTTTTTTTCATATACCAACCTTCATAACCTTCATAGAATCCAATTGCTATGGGTATGAATCTGAAACCGATTCATCATAAAAGCCGCCATCTGGTGCAGAATACCGGTAGGGATTTTGCTCAGCTTTTTTGGCCTTTGCTTCCATCTCTTTTTGCTTGGAAACTCGTTCTGTTTGCACGATTAACGCTTCTTTCTCTATCAGCTTCACGCTCTGCATAAGTGTTGAAGATTGGCTCTGTAAGGTTTTGACTCGCTTATTAATCTCATCGATACGTTTGTGTGCTTTGTAAAGTCGGCTGCTAACTGCACTAATTTTTTTCATCATCTCTGGGCTAGCTGCCACTGGGGCCATCATCGCAGTTTGAACAACAGGCTTTTTATCAGAACCTTGTTTATCCTTTGGAGCTCCGAGGCCCAGAGGATCAATCATCTCCTCTTTGTTAGCTTTACCACTCTCCAGAGCGGCAATGTCTGCAGCCAACTGCTCTATTTGAAAGTTAATCGCATCTAGCTTTTTCTCAACTGACTTGGTTGTTTTTTCACTCGAACCAATCGCTGCGCCATTGGTGTCTGTTGCCACCTTTATTGACTCAATGAGTTGTTTTGTATCATCGTCAACGCCAGCTGAACTTGCTGCAAGTGCCGACCAGACTCCGATACCAATCGCTGTCAGCAATAAAACACTGAGCACCGATCCAAATATAATGATTAGTTTTTTAATCGAGTCCATATCATCCACCGATATATTTGCCTTCTGAGTTGACTGTGCCGCAGCCCGTTTTTCTAAAAAGTCATCGACATCGTTATTAACTTCAACGGCACTTTTTTTGTTCTCTTGAACTGGTTCTATAACCTTATCTAAAGGGTCAGCAACACCAACAACTTCTGGTTCAGGGTCACTTTCAAGGTCTTCCTGAAGCTTATCTATTATTTCCGAAGTATTCTCACCCTCAGCTTCCGAGACCAACTCATCGAGCGAGTCCATAATGTCATCATCAGCCTGTTCAGCTGGTTCCGAAGCTTCTGCTTGATCAGTATCTATTTCCGGGCTAGGGTCAGTCGGAGGTTCTTCATTATCTCCATCATCAATCTGCTCAAAATCTTGCTCTATTTCAGCTGATTCTGGCGACTCTTGATCAACATCCAAGTCATCAGAGACCGCTTCTAGCTCAGCTTCATCAAGCAGAGCATCGATGCTTTCCAAGTCATTAGGGTCAAAGGTCTCGTCTGGGTTAGCCACTCATAAATTCCTCAATAAACAAAACTATTGAAGCATTACAGGACTTGCTAGTAGAAGATTTCAGATTCTCAAATAGAGTGTGAATTTAAAATCTAGAAAGATTCCCATTATCTGCCCAATAGACAACTGGCAACAGTTGAAATTGCCCTGAAGCATTGCGAACAAAACTTCCATAATCAGTAGTCTCAATGGTGTCAGCAGAAGCTGACAATTGAGGACTACTAACAATTTCAACGGCCACTCGTCCTAAAGCATAAAACAGGCCATTTTTTGAATTTGTCTCGATTTGAGACTTTTTGCGTGAGGTTTTAATACTGATTGATTGCGGTAAAACCACAAAGGTTTGCTGCCAAGCATCGATATTAAACTGCAAATAGGATGCACTTGGCGTTTTGCTCGGATACCAGATATGAGTAATTTCTCTCTGGGCAGACAAGTAATCTAAATAAGGAGCAATTTGAATCGCCAGGTTTTGCGGCACAAACGAAATGACTGCTTCAACATCCTGGCGTGTACGAGCTTCAAACTCTAGGGAAGCACTCATCACTTTTTGCAGCCATCTGTGTCTCGCTTCAGAATTTGAAATCGCCAAAACATCATCAATCGACTGACCGACATTGCCGTCAACAATCTCTAAATTATAGTGTTGATTTGGGTATATATTTAACCAGGCCTGTTGAAAAGCCTCTTCAAGCTCTGCGGAACTTTGAGAAAGGTCTCGTAAAACAAGAATATTCTGATACTGAGCTTGCTGAAGCAGTTGAAAAACCTGTTCTAAACCTGCCAAACGGTTTGGAGTTAGACTAAACTCTCCTACTCCAAGATAGCCACTGTCATTAAAAAAAAGTGTTTGCACTCTAGTACCGAGTTGCTTCCAGCCAATAACTTTATCTTTTTCTAAAGGCCCAAAAATAAAATCTGGTTGGTAGGGTCGCAATATCTGCCAAATTTCATTGGCAGATGTATAAAGAGAACTATCAACCGCAATCAACTGCCCGGCAAATCCAGATTTTTTTAGTCCTTCTTGTATGGCATTCTGAATACTTAAGCCAGCAACACCATATTCCCCGGATGTAGGTAGAACTATAGCTACCACGGCTTTGGGGTCATTTAATGGAAATTGAATTTGCTGCACATAAGCCTGATGAGATGGTAAAAAATCAGAATTGTTTGCCACAAATTGCTGTAGCTGCTCAACTCGACTAATGAATGGTGGCAATATGTGCTGTTTGTCCAACTCATTTAGGTATTGTCGAACACGACGTACATTGTTCTGTTTTTTGGCTAACTCAGCTCTTAATATCAGTATTTCTTGATCTAGTCTCTTTACAACCTGTAAACGCTGCTTATTTCCAGACGAAGGGCGAGCTGCTTTTTCAATCCTCTCGGCAGCTTCATATCTGTCACCCAGCAGATCGTCCCACTCTTCTGCCTTAACAACTGAGAAAGGCATCGTCAATATAGTGGCAGCGATAGCAGCGCGAAAAAAAACAGCAACAAGACTCAAAATTAAAATACCTCTATTTTGACTTTATTTAGTGCAATGATTTTGAAACAATTTCGTAAACATCTTTGGACAAGTCGCTACTCTCAATTATGGTTTGCAAGGCCTGTTTCATCAACAGCTGCCTATCACCATCTAAATGCTTCCAGTGAGTAAAGGGAGCAACAATACGCGCGGCGACTTGAGGGTTGATTTTATTTAGTTTCAAAACTTGTTCAGCAAGGAATTCATAGCCGTTGCCGTTCTGCCTGTGAAAACCGAGTAAGTTGATTCTTCCAAACACACCAAGCACGCTGCGTACCCGATTTGGATTGGTGTAACTAAAATCAGGATGTTCTACCAACTTTTGAACATGCTCTAAGGCGTGAACATGATGAGATCCTGCTTGTAGGCTGAACCATTTATCAACAACCAGAGGGTCATGCCTCCAGTTATTGTAGAAATCTTCTAAACACTCTTGCCTCTGCGGAGTATCAGTATGTGATAGCGCTTCTAGTGCAGCCAAAACATCCGTCATATTTTGACCTTGACGATATTGCTTTTGCGCTAATTCAGTAAATTCCGGTAACTCTAAGAGATATTTTAGGCAAACATTTTTTAACTTTCTTTCCGCGATATCATCGGCGTTATAACGGTAATTTTTGTTATCGGCAGCTAAGGATTGGTAAAGCTCTAATAGTTGATCTTGATAGTGGCCTGCCAATTTCTGTTTCAGCCACTTATGGACATGATAAATCGCATCAACATTCATCTGTTGATACTGCTCTCCAATATAGGTTAGATCAGGCAATAATAGTGTCAGTGCTTTGAGAGAAAGATTAATATTGTCATCAGCCAAAACTCCCGCAAAGGCATTGGCAAATGATTCTGACAAAACCATTGATTGAGAGGCCTCATAAAGCTCTATATTGCGCTTTATCTCTCTTAGCGCAAGAGTTTGCATTGACTCCCAACGGACAAAGCTATCACTATCATATTGAACTAATGTCGCTAGTTGCTGGTCGGTCTGACTATAATCTAAATTAACCGGTGCTGAGAAGCCTCTCAAAATTGACAAAACCGGCTCTTGCTCAACATCATTAAAAACAAAACTCTGGTTTTGTTTAGTAAAGCTCAACAATGCTTCATTTTCATGGATAGAAATAGCAGGCTGATTTGACTTAAGCGGCAACTGTACGCCTTCATTAGAAAACAAGGCGACTTTCAATGGCAATAGTAGCGGCAGGATTTCTTTGCCCTCATGCTTTAAGCGTGGAATGGTTTGCTCACATTGAATACTAAATATTTGGCTATCCTTGTCATAAATAGTTTCAACACTTAACAGAGGTGTGCCATTCTGAATATACCAGTTGTGCATCTGAGAAAGATCTACCTGATTTGCATCTGCCATGGCATCTCTGAAGGATTCAACCGTAACCGCCTCGCCATCATGTCGATCAAAATAGAGATCCATGCCCTTTCTGAAACCTTGCTCGCCCAGCAAAGTATGGTAAAGACGCACAATTTCGGCGCCTTTCTCGTAGACGGTCATGGTGTAAAAATTATTCATCTCTATATAGGATTGTGGCTGAATAGGATGAGACATGGGACCAGCATCTTCTGGAAACTGATTAGTGCGCAAGCGTCTGACATCTTCAATTCGCTTGACTTCAGCTGACAGCATATCTGCAGTAAACTCTTGATCCCGGAAAACAGTCAAGCCTTCTTTTAAGGTAAGTTGAAACCAGTCACGACAGGTAACCCGGTTACCAGTCCAGTTATGAAAATATTCATGGCCTATTACGGCTTCGATGCCTTCATAATCGAAGTCGGTAGCGGTTTCAGGTTTGGCGAGCACAAACTTAGAGTTAAAGACATTCAACCCCTTATTCTCCATCGCCCCCATGTTGAAATCATCAACCGCAACAATCATATAGATGTCCAGGTCATAGATAAGGCCAAAACGCTCTTCATCCCATTTCATCGAATTTTTCAATGACTCCATGGCGTGATCACACTTATCGACGTTTTGTGGTTCTACATATATTTTTAGCTCAACGGTACGATCATCTGCAGTTTGAAAAGTGTCTTCAATTACCTCAAGATTACCAGCCACCAAAGCAAACAGATAACAGGGCTTTTTAAATGGATCTCGCCAAACGGCATAGTGTTTATTATCGGCAAGTTCACCAGTTTCAATCAAGTTACCGTTGGACAATAACACCGCATTCTCAGATTTATTGGCAATGATTTTGGTTGTAAAAAGGGTCAGAATATCCGGTCTATCCGGGAAAAAGGTGATCTTCCTAAAACCTTCCGCCTCACACTGAGTACAGTAATTTCCGCTAGTACGGTAGAGACCTTCCAATGCCGTATTCGTCTGTGGCGAAATCTGAGTTTTTATCTCGAGTCTAAACTGACTTTTACCACTTGTAGGAATGCTGAGTGATTCATCCGTCTGCTTACATTGATCAAGAATATTATTTCCATCTAAACTTACGGCAATTAACTCTAGCTGTTCGCCATCCAGTAGAATTGACTCTACCTTATTATCAAGGCTAACCTCCATGCTGTTAGTTACAAGGGTCGCCTCTGGCAATAACTCAAACTGTAAGTAAATGGAGTCAATTTGAAAATCAGAAGCCTGATAATCTTTTAGATGGTGGATAACTGGTGTATCTGTTTTCATGATTTCTGTCTGCTATAA
The DNA here is from genome assembly GCA_002299245.1 of Hydrogenovibrio sp. UBA650. Classification (GTDB taxonomy): domain Bacteria; phylum Pseudomonadota; class Gammaproteobacteria; order Thiomicrospirales; family Thiomicrospiraceae; genus Thiomicrorhabdus. Next base: position 29,239 of record DBOI01000100.1, on the reverse strand, counting down.
AGTAAAAAAGCCTTTCTGCTCTAGGCAGAAAGGCTTTGAAAAGAAAAAACCAGTAATGGCTTAATATACGAATTCTGCTCGACGGTTTTTAGACCATGCTGCTTCCGTGTGACCATCATCAACAGGGTTATCTTCACCGAAGCTAACAGTACTGATTCTGCTTGGGCTGACTCCTTCAGCGATCAAAGCATTTTTGACTGCCATTGCACGACGTTCACCAAGGGCTAGGTTGTACTCTCGAGTACCGCGTTCATCAGCATAACCATTTACAGTCACCGTTAAATCTGATTTCATTGACATATAGTCAGCATTAGCTTTAATCAATGCATAATCTTCACTGCTAATTTCGTAACGGTCAAACTCGAAATGAATGACTTTTCCATCAATTGATGCTTTTAATTCTGCAAGTTCAGCGGCTGCTCTTTCAGCTGCTGCACGCTTGGCAGCATCAACATCAGCTTCTACCTGCTGAGTTGCTTTAGCCTTATTATCTGAAGAGTCTTCAGTTTTTGGCGTTGAGCTACACCCAACTAACGTAAGACCAATAACACCTACCATAAACAATTGAGAAAGATTTTTTACCGACATAATATTTTCCTAAAACTTAAGCTAGCTAATTCAAAAGGGTTAAAATTTACTTGGTCTAATCATACCTCAATAATCTGAAAAAACCAGAACTGGAATTAGAAAAAAGCTATTTTGTTTACTTTTTAAAAGACTTTGTGAAGGATTTTATTCTGCAAAGGGATAGCAGAAACAAAAAGGCCCCGGCCAAAAGGCCGGGTAAGCGGGCTACATTATGAAATAACGTAAATGAACTACGTCACTCATGTGTTTATTAAACCATAGCCTTAGAGAATTAGAATTGATTGAAATCAAGTACTGGATAAATCAGCATTTTGTCTAGGGTTTTAGCCAAATTCCTGGCCAGCAGGATCAGCCTCAGCAAGACCTGCAATTTTCTTTAATGCCGTTTCATTGAAAATTTGTACTTGCTTCTTTTTCCAGCAGACAATGTCTTCGGAATTAAATTTAGCAAGAATGCGTGATACGGTTTCAGGAGTCAACCCAAGGTATAGGGCGAAATCACGGTGTAGAATTGGCAACCTAAACTCATCATGGGCATAACCGCGATTTCTAAAGCGTTCCGCCATATTCCAGATAAAGTGAGCAACCCTTTGATCAGCATTACGTTTAATGAGCAATTCGGAATGCATGCGGTCGTCAAACATTTTCTTACTCATAGCCGACATTATCTGATGATTTAAGTCAGGTATTTTAACCGCTAAATCAGCAAGCTGGTCATAAGGCATGTTACAGACACTTGTCGTGTCTAATGCGATCGCATTATAGGTATATTCTTCATTGACCAGGCCATCAAATCCAACGACATCACCAGCTAGACAAAAGCCATGAACTATCTCTTCACCTGAATCAGAATAAGTAAACAGTTTTACTGCACCGGCTCTGATAGCAAAAATAGAATTGAATTTTTGCCCAACCTGATAAAGGTACTCATTTTTCTTGTAGGGAGGCTTTCGATCAACAATTTCATCCAACTGATCAATATCAGTCCTTTTCAACCCAGTGGGAACACAGATCTTTTGCAGCCCACAGTTTGAACAACTCGCCTTAAATGCAGATTTAATCTTAGTCATGTTAGCCCAAATTTAATAATTTTCTTTTTTGTATCTCTCTGATTTTAACGAGTTTATTTTTTTTGTCATCTTTAGAACCAAAATTCTACTGATTTTTGTATTTATAGGCCATAAAACTCGTAATAGAGGCTCTCAAAGCAACTGCCTAATTTTTAAGCAGTTTAAAGATTTATGACTATTATAAGGCATTTAAGTGACAATCGTTTTGTTTACACACAGAGTTATCCACAGTTTCTGTGGAAAATAAAACTTAATTACAAGGCTAAAACCCTGCTGGCAAGAAAAATAAAATAAAACTATATTATTCAAACACTTAAGATGAAATCATTACAAACAACATTAGCTTAAAAAATTAACAATGAGATTTACATAAAGAGAGAATAGAGCCTATTTATTCACTGTATGCTGATTATGTCTGCAAATGCAGAGATCTTGTGGCTATGTTAGAATTTTCTCCATAAAATGGCTGCCAAAATAAAAGTCATACTTTTGTCGAATTTTTAATGAAAAACCCAATGGAAAACTAAATGGCCAGAATTTTAGGCATTGGAAATGCAGTTTTAGACGTTATTCTGAATGTTGACCACCATCCAAAAGAAAACCAAGAGATTCGTGCTTCAGACAAACACGTAGCAACAGGTGGAAATGTCAACAATAGTCTTTACATTTTAAATCAACTTGGACACAACACTGCAATCTGTTCAACTGTTGCTGCTGACAGCGAAGCAAAAATGCTACTAAACGATCTCAAAGATCGCAACATCAATACCGAGCACATTCAGAAATTTATCAAGGGCCGAACGCCGACCTCCTACATTAACTTGAACAATGCTAATGGCAGTAGAACCATTGTGCACTATCGTGATCTTCCAGAAGTTAGCTTTGATTTTTTTGCCAAGATTGAAATCGAAGAGTATGACTGGCTGCACTTTGAGGGCCGCAATATGGAACAACTTCCTGGAATGATAAACATCGCCAAAACCTTTTTAACTCATCAGCCGATATCGCTCGAAGTTGAAAAGCCTCGTCCAGGAATTGAAGCCGTTTTTGAAAGTGTAAATCTGATTATTTTTTCGCACCACTACGCAACTGCCAAAGGCTTTAAGGATGGAAACTCATTACTTGAAAGCCTAGATTTACCGAACGTAAACCTTGTCTGTACCTGGGGAGAGCAAGGCGCTTGGTACAAACCCATCAATGGTGATATTGGCCATATAGCAGCGATTAAACTCCACAAGGTGATCGATACTCTTGGAGCTGGCGATACATTTAACGCAGGTGTTATTCACGCTCTTGCTGAGAAACAACCGTTAGATTCTGCGGTATCTTTTGCCAACACCTTAGCTGCGCAAAAGTGTCAACAACATGGCTTGGATAATGTTCAGGACAGCACGATTGAGAGAAAACCTCTGGCTAACTATAAACAACTGAGTCAGGCAAAGACAACTGTTGTTGAAAGTGATGATGGACGCTCGTTGATACTGGTACGCTTTGAAGATGGTGTACGTTGCTACTTAAACAACTGCCCACACCAAGACGTACCTTTAAACGAAGCCTATAAAGTCGATATCAATCCATTTGAAAAAACCATGAAATGCTCTGTTCACGATGCCTTTTTCAATATAGAAGACGGCCTTTGTGTTGAAGGGCCATGTTGGGATGAATCATTGCAAATGGTCGACGTAGAAGTCGAAGAAAATGGGGATATCTTTTTGGCGTAAACCGCCAAAAAGCTATTGCTTCATCTGACGTTGTCTAAAGGCTTCATAAACAGCAACACCTGTGGCCACAGAGACATTCAAGCTCTCAACTACGCCAACCATTGGGATAGCCGCCAAGTGATCACAGGCCTCCTTTGTAAGCCTGCGCAAACCACTGCCTTCGGTTCCCATCACAATCCCAATTGAACCTGTCAGGTCATGATCATAGATGGTTTGGTCGGTCTCTCCTGCCAAACCGATCATCCACATTCCCTCTTGCTGCATATCCTTTAGAGTTCGAACCAAGTTTGAGACCACAATGAGTCTCACATTATCAGCGGCCCCAGAGGCAACCTTTCGAACCGTAGAATTCATACCCACAGAGTTATGTTTAGGAATAATCACCGCATGGGCACCCACGGCATCCGCGGTTCTTAAGATTGCACCCAGGTTATGAGGGTCCTGAACTTCATCCAAAAAGATAAAGAGTGGATTAGATGTATTTTCAATCAGCTGTTTAAGATCAGACTCAGTTAGGTCAGCTTGCTTAGCCACATCCGCCATCACCCCCTGGTGATTACCATCAACACGGTTAAAAGCTGATTTAGATACCTGTTGAATATTTAAACCAAGGGATTTGGCCTGATCGTACAGTGACTGCTGACGTTTATTTAACTTACCTTTTAGAAAGCAGACGCTGTAAACAGACTGAGGAGATTGCTTAATGAACTTCTCAACCGCATGCAGGCCATAAATCGTTTCCTGTTTAGCCATGCTTGGTAATTAGTCCTGCTTACTCTTTGAGGAACGCTTCTTCTTTCTATAATTGCGTTTTTTACGGCCTTTCTTTTTTGGCTTATCTTGATCGCCATCAGCTTGCTGCTCATATATCTCTTCACCAGCCTCATTTTCAATATGCGGCGTTAAGCTTTCAATAAAACGCAGATCAACTTTGCGATCATCCAGATTGACCTGGGCAACCTGCACCTTGAGGCGATCACCAATACGGTAAACTTTTCCAGTTCTTTCACCCTTGAGGCAGTGTCGCGCGTGATCATAGTGGAAGTAATCTTCACCCAACTCGGTAATATGCACCAAACCTTCAACAAACAGCGGTTGCAGTTCAACAAACAGTCCGAAATTAGTCGCTGAAGCCACTACCGCCTCATACTCCTGACCAAGACGGTGGGATAAAAACTCGCATTTAAGGAAAGTCACGGCATCGCGAGTTGCTTCATCTGCACGGCGCTCGGTATCAGAACAGTGCTGCCCAAGATCAACCATCTGGCTTTCATTGTAATCAAAAGCATCAACCCCTTTCTTAGTCCAGACGTGACGGATAGCACGGTGGATTAACAGGTCAGGATAACGACGAATTGGTGACGTAAAGTGAGTGTAGTGATCATAGTTTAGACCGAAGTGGCCTTTGTTTTCAGGCTGATAAACTGCCTGATTCATACTTCTAAGCAGAACGGTCTGTACCAGATGTTCATGCGGTTCACCGGCAACTTTAGCCGCTACATCGGCGTAGTCATGAGCAGTAGGTTGCTCTCCGCCTTCCAGAGTCAAACCAAAATCACCAAGGAATGTTCTTAGGTTGGTCAGACGATCTTCTTGAGGCTGCTCATGGACACGATACAAAACAGGCATTTTATGCCACTTTAAATAACGTGCTGTGGCGACATTTGCCATCAACATGCACTCTTCAATCAGTTTATGTGCATCGTTTCGATAAACCGGCACAATCTCTTTGATCTTGCGTTCATCATCAAACACAATTCGAGTTTCCGTGGTTTCAAATTCAAGTGCTCCGCGTTCTTCACGGGCTTTTTGCAGAACTTTATAAAGCTCATATAAGGTTTCCAGATTTTCTAACTGGCCTGCAAACTCTTGACGATACTCGCTGTTTTCATCTGTCAAAATATCATAAACCTGAGAGTACGTCAGACGGGCCTTGGAATTCATGACCGCTTCGTAAAATTGGCTTTTTTCTAATTTACCTTCAGCGCTGATTTGCAAATCTGCAACCATACACAGTCGGTCAACTTTTGGGTTGAGCGAGCACAAGCCATCAGATAGTTTTGAAGGCAACATCGGTACAACTTGCTGCGGGAAGTAGACAGAGTTTCCTCGATTAAACGCTTCTTTATCGAGTTCCGTATTTGGCTTTACATAGTGAGAAACATCGGCAATTGCGACCACCAGGCGCCAGCCACTTGTGCGTTTTTTAGCAAAAACCGCATCATCAAAGTCTTTGGTATCTGCCCCATCGATGGTGACCAACTGCATCTTACGCAGATCTTTTCGGCCTTCAATATCAGCTTCGGTCACTTCATCAGGAATTTTTGCAAGCTCTGCTTCGAGTTCAGCATTCCACTGGTTTGGAATACCATAGGCGTGAATCGCAGAGTCAATTTCCATACCCGGTGCCATATAGTCGCCGACGACTTCAACAATCTTACCGATTGGACCAGAGCGCATTGATGGCTGATGAATAATTTCAGCGAGCACAACCTGCTCTTCTTTCGCTTCTAACAGGCCATCTTGTGGGATAAAAAGGTCTTGAGTAATGCGGTTATTATTAGGACGTACCCAGGCCAAACCGTCTTCAAAATTTAGCCTACCCAGAATCTGTTTGCTGGCATGTTCGGTAACTTCAACAATCATCCCTTCCTGGCGGCCGCGACGATCTTCACCAATCACAGAAGCAATCACTCGGTCACCGTGAAGAACTTTTTGCATCTCTTTTTCTGACAAGAACAGGTCTTTGCCACCTTCATCTGGCACCAAGAAACCATAGCCGTCTGGGTGACCCAGGACTCGTCCTGTTATCAAGTCCATCTTTTTCAAAATGCCAAAAGCACCGCGACGGTTGCGAATCAACTGACCATCACGAACCATCGCTTTCAATCTTCTTGATAGGGCTTCATAGCGATCATCATCGTCTTCTGGAATGTCTAGTTTCTTAGCTACTTGATAGATTCGAAGCGGTTTTTGAGCTTCTTCAAGGGTTTCGAGGATAAATTCTCTACTTGGAATTGGGTTTTCATACTTCTCAGCTTCACGCTGGGCATGAGGATCATGTTGACCCTGACTATTATCTTTACTCACACGTATCTTCTAAATTGAAAACGTCCAAATAAAAGGGCATGTAAAATTTCCACTCATGCAACACTGTTTATAAGGACGCTAATTAAAATCGCGCTAATTATAACAAATAGTTAGCAACTATTATTGCATTACTGTTAACTCTGCATTTAAGCCTCTCTCTTCAGCAGGATAAAGGGCAGAAAGCTGTTGGTACAACCCGGATTGCACTGCCTCTTCTAACACTGGGTGATAGAACGGCATTTTGATTAACTGTTTGATAGTTAACTCCTGGGCAACCGCCCAGGCTAGCAGATGAGCGAAATGCTCAGCGTGAGGCATCACCAATTCTCCACCAAGCAATTTTTTTGTTTCTTTATCAGCATAGAGGCAGATCACACCATGATCTTCAGCCATGACAATGGCACGGCCATTGTTACGTTCTAGATGAAACTCCGTGACCGAGGTTTTTCCCAAATCCAAATCTGTATACATCTGGCCAAAAAACGCAATATCAGGGTCGGTAAACGCAACAGCTAACAGGGTTTGTCTTTTATAGGCCTGTATTTCTGGAAAGCTGATCGCATTGCTGACCGCTATTTTCCCTTCGTGTCCCGCTTCATGCAAAATCGGTCTAAAGCCGTTGACATCACCGGCAATAAATATCGGTTTATCTTCGATTTGCATGGTATTCAAATTGAAGTCAGGCATTGCTTTCTCATCAAGTTGTACACCTGCTTTATCAAGATCCAGGTTATCAATATTTGGACGCCTACCAAGCGATGCTAAAACCGCATCAACCTCAAAAGTCAGCTCTTCAACCGTTACCGACACGGTATCGCCATTGTCTTTGAGTTGCGCTGCCGAACCCAAGTGAATTGGAAACTCCTGACCAATTATTTCAATCGCTTTTTTTGAGGCTTGCGGAGATTGCAAACCTCCAATCGTTTGCAGCATTTCAAATCCAATGACTTCCACGCCAAGTCGTGACAAGGCTTGCCCCAACTCAAGTCCAATAACCCCTAAACCAATCACCGCAATTCTTTTTGGCAGGGCTTCCAACTCAAAAATCTCATCACTGGTTAACAGTTTTTCACCCAGAGTTTTCCAGGCTTCAGGAATAACAGGCCTTGAACCCGTGGCAATAATGATTCGTTCTGCCTCGATGGTTTCGCCATTAACTTCTAACTGATTAGGGCCTGTAAATTTTGCATAACCCTCAATAAGATTATCTGCAGATAATATATCTGTGGAAGCTGATTTAACGCCACCAGTGAAACGATCTCGAAGCCTTCTGACTCGCTGCATAACTTTTGCATCATCAATAGACAGTTGTTCTGCTCCTGAGATACCAAACTCATTAAACTGGTTGCGTTTGTAAAACTGATTGGCTGACTGAATCAATGCCTTGGATGGCATACAGCCAACACGAGCACAAGTTGTCCCAAAGTGACCGCCATTGATCATGACATAATCTTCGGTTTGTTTTCTAATCTTTCCAAGCGCGGTTAACCCTGAAGTTCCAGCGCCTAAAATAGCAAATTTTACTTTTCTCATGATCTATTCCGGGTATAAAAAAATGTCTGAATAAATTAGCAGGCCTGTTAAATAAAACAGGGCAAGTAATCTTACTAATTGTATCCCCTAAGCAGACAACAAGGCTATAAAAACAGAGTCAAACCCACATTTTTTAATTGTTTTCTTCAATCAATAAGTCAACTACAATGAATTCTAATTTAGCGACTAGTTGGACATGAGTTTGTTTAAAGCTTATTCGAACATAATTGTAGTTTCATTACTGGCCTGCATAGGAGGATTACCCGGTGCAAACAGTAACGCCATGGCTAGCAGTAAACAAGACAGTGTTCAGAATAGAATTAATCAACCATTTATTGGTGATCTTAAACAGATTCGCGAGCGAAGAATACTAAGAGTATTAGTCAGTTACAACCGAACCAACTTCTTCCATACAATAAAGGGGGATCGCGGTATTGAACACGATCTCATGAAAGAGTTCGAAAAATACTTGAATCGTGGTCCCCGAAAAGAGAGATACAAAACTCATATCGTTTTCCTGGCTCGACCATTCGAACGCCTGATTTCCGACCTAACTTTTGGTTATGGTGATATTGCCGCTTCTGGTTTAACCATCACACCGGAACGCTCGGCTCTTGTCGATTTTACCGATCCATATATCAAGAACGTCAAAGAGATACTAGTTTCGCACTCGTTCGCCAACCCTCCAAAAACATTTGAGGAACTCTCTGGTAAACAGGTGATCGTAGTAGCCAACAGTAGCTACATCATCCATTTGGAAAAAATAAACCAGCAACTCGGTAGACTGGGTTTAGCGGGAATCGAAATCATTAAAGCAGACCCTCTGCTAGACTCTGAAGACCTGTTAGAAATGGTCAATGCAGGCCTGTTTGAATATACCGTTGTCGACAATCATATTGCAGAAATCTATCAAAATATTTACCCCAAAATAAGACTTCAGAATGACTTTATTATTCATGAAGGCGGGCAAATTGCCTGGGCGATAAATCAAAATCTTCCCGAACTAAAAAAATCACTCAATAACTTTATTCGCAACTACGCCAGGCCTGGTAAATTTCTTGGCAATAGTCTCTATAAGAAATACTTCAAAAATCCATACTGGATTAAGCAAAACCTTTCGCTTACTGCACTTGATGAAACTCCTTGCCTACAGTACTACTTTGAGAAGTACGCCACCTTCTTTGAGTTCGATTGGTACCTAATTGCAGCTCAGGCTTTTCAGGAATCCGGCTTTAATCAAAATGCCAAAAGCCGGGTTAATGCCGTAGGCATAATGCAGGTTCGGCCGTCAACTGCAAGATCTAAAGTCGTCAACATTCCCGATATATATGATTTAGAAAACAACATTTTGGCAGGAGTCAAATATCTTGCCTTTATCCGCGATTTCTATTTCACCAAACCAGAATACTCGGAAGCAGATCGGCTTAATTTCACCCTGGCGGCATATAATGCCGGGCCGGGAAGAATCAGACAGCTTCAACGCTGGGCTGAAAAGCGCGGTTTTGACCCGCATAAATGGCACTACAATGTTGAAGTAATCGCCCGCGAAGAGATCGGTCAGGAGACCGTAGACTATGTAACAAATATTCAAAAGACTCAGATAGCGCTTAAACTTTCAAAAGAATTGGCAATGAAGAAATACCGTCTTAAACAAAAGAAATTACTGGAACTCGAACAACAGAGACTTAGGGAGCTTGAAGAGAGCCAACAGCTCAATATCAAAATGCGCCCTATTCTGTTTGACCTAAAAAATAATCCGATCGAATAGCTGACCGGATTAAAGCTGAACTCAATTTGTTAATCAATACAAATAAAGTTTGTTAGTCTTTTAACTTTGGTAGTGGATTCCTTGAACCAACCGCTTCTGCAATAGAATTAAAGCCATCTTTCTCTAGTAGCTTAACGAGCCCTCTATTGATTTCTCCCATGACCTGTGGGCCGTCATAGATCATACCGGTAATCATCTCAATCAGATTTGCCCCCGAGGTAATTTTTTCGTAGGCATCTTCAGCATTAAAGACCCCTCCTACTGCAATAATAGTCATTTCACCTCGAGTATAGCGATACACATGTCTCACCAAACTTGTCGCAATCCTCTGTAAAGGCAAGCCGCTCATAGCACCCTTGTGAAAGGTCAGTTCCTCTTTGACAAACTCATTATTAAATTCAGGTTTAGCCAAATTAGCTAGCACCACACCCTCTATTTTATATTCCATGCAAACATCAAGAATATCATCAACTTGATTCATTTCCAGATCGGCCGCCAGTTTGACGTAAATTGGTCGTTCTGTTCTTTCAGCATTAATGGCTTCGAGTAAAGCTCCCAAATTTTCTTTTTCAGCAAATGGCTCAGAGTCCTGAGTATTGGGGCAACTGATGTTAATTGTAAAATAGTGCCCAATATCCTTAAAAGCTCTTAGAGTTTTCATATAGTCGGCAATCGAATCCTCTAAAACAAACTCCGGTGTTAAATTGGATTTAGCCGCATTAACCCCAATCGGAATTTTGAACTCTTTATCTTTTAGTCGTTCAGAAATTTTATCGGCTCCCTGATTATTTAAACCGTACCAGACTAAAATCGATTTAGATTTTGGCATTCTAAACAAGCGCCGCCCTACTCCAGGATTTCCAGGACAGACTTCACCGGTAAAAGAGCCAAACTCTGCAAAACCAAAGCCAAGCTGTGGATAGGCATTTGCCAACTCGCCATCCTTGTCAAAACCAGCTGAAAGGCCAATCGGATTGTCATATCTAACATTATCTACAACGGTCTCGAGACTGGGATGTTTATAATAGAAAAGAATTCTTAATATTGAACGCCCCAAAACATTAGAGCTCATCGCCTTACCAAAAGTTTTTAACTTATTGTGTGCAATCTCGGGTGGCCACAAAAAAATCAGCGGTTTGATAATGAAACGATATAGGTTGCGATTAATAAATCCGCGAATAGATAAGACTAGGTTTTTCATGATATCTCCCTTTCCTTTCTAAGGATGCTGGAAGTTACGTTTTTTTTCAGCTTAAGTATATCACTGGCGATTTTGCTGAAAAGCTTTAATATGAAGTCTAGAGCTAGAATATCTTAAGGATTCATAAAGCAAACTATTGACTGTTACTTTTAATCTAGACATCTACTAGATAAGACCTTCTAAAGAGTACCTTATTTCATACAAAAAACAAAAATGGATGTGAAAATGAAATTAACCAATCGAGCAGTTTTTTTAAGATGCATAGCAATCGCAGCTGGCCTGTTATTTTTAGCCGTGGCCTTAGGTGCTTTTGGAGCCCACGCATTGACCAAGATCTTTGCCGCCAAACAGCTCGCCAACTGGCATACGGCAATTAACTATATGGTAATCCACGCTTTTGCACTCATTGTAGTTGCTGTAATCATGCAGTTTTTACCTAAGCAAGCCAAACGACTGCAAAGAGCTGGTCAAGCATTTTTGCTTGGCATTTTTCTGTTTAGCGGCAGCCTGTATATTTGGGCGCTAACGCTTTATACACCGCTGGTGTATTTAACGCCAATTGGCGGGTTGTTATTTCTAATAGGCTGGGGCCTGTTGTTTTTGGCGATTAGAAAAGCCGCCAAAGAATAGGTTAGACATTAGTCTTCAGGTCTGAAAACTCTCACGTTATTAAAGCCTGCATCGCGCAAGTATTGAGCGTGGAGCTGGCTCATCACCCCCTTATCGCAGTAAAGAAGATACTGTTTGGATTGGTCAAGTTTTTTAAACTCTCGGTTTAACTCATTAAACGGGATCTGCAGTTCGGCAAGCGCCAATGGAGCCTGACTAATCTCTCCCTGACGGCGAATATCAATGACCGTCGCACCACCCGTTTGGTTGGCCACCTCAACCGGTGCTGCCGAATTAACATCATCAACAATCTTGTCCACCGGAATTGATACAGCCTGCTCAACCGCTGTCTCTAGAACATCATAATTAAACTTTTTGGCCTCTCTTCCCATGCGTTTGAAAGAGCCGTGAGTCACCGGATTCTGAGAAATCACTCCGCAATATTCCGGCATGTTTTCAGCGTATTCACGAGTACCAATCTTATCCGCAATATCAATAATTTCCGGCTTATTCATGGTAGAAAGGGGCCTTAACACCAGTTTATTACAGGCCTCGTCAATCAGAGCCAGGTTTCGTAAAGTCTGACTGCTCACCTGAGCAACGCTCTCCCCAGTTACCAAAGCATCAATTCCCATTACGTCAGCCACCTTCTCTGCTGCCATCAACATCAAACGCTTTAAGGTCACCCCCATATAGCTTTCATGAGTCGAGTTGAAAATTTCTGTAACCACATCCTCAAAAGGCACCGATATAAATTGAACCCGATGCGAAGCGCCAAATTGACTCCACAAATACAGAGCCACCTGTTTAACACCAACTTCATGCGCCGCACCACCGAGGTTGAAGAAAATAAAGTGGGTTTTTATGCCCCGTTTCATCGTCAAGTAACTGGCAACCGTGGAATCAAAACCGCCTGACATTAACGATAGAAGCTCTCCTTGAGTTCCAATCGGGTAGCCACCCAAGGCCTGAACTCGACGGGTAATCACATTCAGAGTATTTTGACTGAGTTCAAACTCAACTTTGACGTCTGGGTTATGCAGGTCAACACCGGAGGGGTTGCCGTGTTTACAAAAATAGGAACCAACATGTTTCTCAATTTCAAAAGAGGTCACAGAATGGGTACCGCTGCGTTTGGCTCTGGAAACAAAAGTCTTACCATTAACCAGATCCAACTTATGTTCAGCGACTTTCTCCGCAATTAGGTCCAAGTCCTCTCCTGTTTGGTATTGCACCACCTCAAGATACTGTTCAACGCCCGGTGTTTGTGACAAAGCCTTGCGAACCGGTTCGATAAACTGGTCATCTACCTGTACCTCGATCTTATCCCAGAATTTTTTGACTTCAATCGATCCATCAATTCGTGACAATAGTGTCTGTAAATTATTGGTCAGCATAGTGATCATTTTCTTTTTCACCGGGCCGCCCTTGACCATGATCTCAGGGAATAATTTGACAATAAACTTCATACTTAAACTTCTTTTGGAGTGCTTTAACTGAATCCACAATATTGTACTACAAACCTATTTTAAGGCCTGTTCAATAGCTTTAATTTCAGATAAAAATTAATCAGAAATATAAAATGTAAAATTTCTTTAAATTGATAAACCTGCTGTTTGCATGTTAAAATTGGCGGGGTTTGTAATTTAAATTAATACAGAGAGACTCTCGATGAAAAGATTAGATCAAGTATTAGCTGCCGATGGTGTCAGCGCTGAATTAGAGCTTGTTATCAAGGACGTAACAGTAGCATGTAAAGAGATTGCTTACCTGCTTGCTCAAGGTGAAATGGCTGGAATCCTTGGTGCTACTGAAGATGAAAACGTTCAAGGTGAAACTCAAAAGAAACTTGACGTTATCTCTAACGATCTTCTAAAAGACATCCTTGTTGCAAACCCATATGTTCGTGGTGTTGGTTCTGAAGAAGAAGACTACACGATTGCTGCAAACGCTGACGGTAAATACCTAGTTACTTTTGATCCGTTAGACGGCTCTTCAAACATCGACGTTAACCTTTCTGTTGGTACAATTTTCTCTGTACTAGAAGCCCAAGATGACACTTCAGGCGACAACCAGGAAGTATTCCTACAAAATGGTCGCAAGCAAGTAGCGGCTGGTTACGTTCTTTACGGCCCTTCCGCACTGCTGGTTATGACAACTGGTAATGGGGTTAGCTTCTATACTCTAGACCGCAACATGGGTGAGTTCATTCAAACTAAATCAAACATCCAAATTCCTGAAGATACTGCTGAATTCGCAATCAACATGTCTAACCAGCGTTTCTGGGAACCGGAAATGAAGCAGTACATCGATGACTGCCTACAAGGTGAAGAAGGTCCTCTAGGTAAACGTTACAACATGCGTTGGGTTGCTTCAATGGTTGCGGAAGTTCACCGTATCCTGGTTCGTGGTGGTATTTTCATGTACCCTTACGACAACCGTGATCCATCAAAAGCTGGTAAGCTTCGCCTAATGTACGAAGGTAACCCAATGTCTATGATCGTTGAGCAAGCTGGAGGTGCTTCTTCAACTGGTCGTATCGATATCATGGACGTTGCTCCTGAAGGTATCCACGACCGCGTACCAGTTGTACTAGGTTCTAAAAACGAAGTTGCAAAAGTCGTTGCTTACCACAAGTAATAGCTAGACCAACACTAGGTTTCAACACCCGCCTACAATTATTGTGGGCGGGTGTTTTAGTTTAAGAATTTAATTAAATAGATTTAAGGAAAAATATCATGGGATACGCTGCAGTACCTGCCGGAAAAGATGTACCAAATGATGTAAACGTTATTATCGAAATCCCTGCGTTTGCACCGCCAATCAAATATGAAGTAGACAAAGATACAGACCTAGTATGGGTTGACCGTCTACAAGGTTCCACCCTTTCATACCCTGCTAATTACGGCTACATTAACGACACTCTTTCTGACGATGGTGACCCAGTAGATGTACTCGTTGTTACTCCGCACCCACTAATGATCGGATCAGTAATTCGTTGTCGTCCAATCGGCATCTTCAAAATGACCGATGATGGTGGTGAAGACGCCAAGGTTGTTGCTGTACCTGTAGATAAACTTTCACCAATCTACTCAAACATCGAAAAAGTCGAAGATATCCCTCTACTTAAAGAGCAAATCGAACACTTCTTTAGCCACTACAAAGCACTAGAGCCTGGTAAATGGGTAAAAGTTGATGGTTGGGGTGATGTTGATGACGCTCGCCAGGAGATACTTAACGGTGTTAAGCAATTCGAAGCGAAATAATTGAACTTCTCGGCTTTAGTATAAAACCCTCTTATTCGAGGGTTTTTTTATGGCCTTTTAAATACGATTTTTCATCACCGGCCTATAAAAAACCAAGGCTATATCTGATATAATTGTTTACTAATTTTGTTTCAAAAAACACTGAGAATAATCATGGCTGAAAATCGAGACAAGCAATTAAGAGCTCGCGTTAAATTACTGGGTAATATCCTTGGAAAAGTAATTACCAAACAGGTAGGAGAAGAGACTTTTAATGCCGTTGAAAAACTGCGTAAGGGTTACATTGAACTGCAAACAAACGATAACCCAGAACTCCGTTCTGAGCTTAAAAGCTTTATTGAATCCAGAGACCCGGATCAGCTAAATCTGATTATTCGCGCCTTCAACCTCTACTTTAGCTTGGTCAACCTTGCGGAAGAAGAGCATCAGTACCACGAGAGACAGAGCCAACTTATCTCAGATGGCCCTTTCTGGACCGGATCAGTACTGAACACCGTTGGAGAGTTTAAAGAGCAAGGCCTGGATGCTAATCAGGTTCAGGAGCTCTTGAACAAATTGAACTATATTCCAGTATTCACTGCCCACCCGACTGAGTCAAAACGCCGCTCAGTAATGGATAACCTTCGTCGTCTGTTCCTGGATATCAGCAAGCTCAATGAAGCCGACGATTACAACAATGAATACGAAAAAGAGTCGGTATATCAACAACTTGAGTCACAGGTTCAGGTATTATGGCAAACCGATGAGGTTCGCCGTGAGAAGCCAACCGTTGAAGATGAAATCCGTAACGGAATCTACTATTTCCGTAAATCCCTATTCGATGCCGTTCCTCAAGTTTACCGCTACATGGAGCGCGCTTTGGCCAAGCACTACCCTGGTGATGAGATCGAAACGCCAAACTTCCTAACCTTTGGGTCTTGGATTGGTGGAGATCGCGATGGTAACCCATTCGTCACTCATGACACCACAGTCAAAGCCCTATTACTGCAAACACGTGCGGTACTTTATGAGTACCAGAATCGAATTTTTGACCTGAGCTCAAAGCTGACTCATTCACGCCACCTGTGTAATATTTCACAAGAGATTATTAATCGTTCGACAATTGTTGATTCCGACCTGATTGAATCGGTATTTAAGTCGCGTCCAGAACGTTTCAAAAACGAACCTTATCGTCGCTTCCTATACCTAATGGATGGTCGTCTAAAGCAGAACCTCGACTATGTTGAAGCTCAACTGAATAACAAGCCTATCGACAAGGGACAATTCGCATATCAATCTGAAGATGAGTTTTTGGCTGACCTTGAATTGATCCACCAATCACTCTGTGATCACGGTGACGAAAATGTCGCTAATGAAGAACTGCAAGATCTGATCCGATTGGTTAAAACGTTTGGTTTCTTCCTGATGCGTTTGGATATTCGTCAAGAATCTGATGTTCATACCGATGCTGTTGCCGATCTACTTGCGCATCTAAACATCGATTACAACGCACTTTCAGAACAAGAGAAATTAACACTACTGGCAGAACACGTTGCTTCAGCGACTATTATTGACACTCAACATCTTGCGCTTAAAGATATGACCAAAGAGGTTCTTGAAGTCTTTAATGTGATTCGTGAAATGCGCAAAGAGATCAGTCCTAAGGCATTCAATAACTACATTATCTCAATGACTCACCAAGCCAGTCACGTAATGGAAGTTCTATTCCTTGCCCACCAGGCAGGCTTGGCTGGATACAACGCTGGCGAACCATACTGTGACATCAATATCTCACCTCTATTTGAGACTATTGTTGACCTTGAGCACATTGTTCCTGTCACTCAAGCACTGTTTGAGAACGAGACTTACAAAGCATTATTAAACGCCTCAGGTAATGAGCAAGAGATTATGCTCGGTTACTCAGACTCAGCAAAAGATGGTGGTAACCTCTCGTCGGCCTGGAGCCTATATCAAGCTCAACGCGAAATTATGGATCTGGTTGACCAACACGGTGTTGATTGCCGACTATTCCATGGTCGTGGTGGTACTGTTGGCCGTGGTGGTGGACCAACTCACTTTGCAATCCTGTCACAACCCACCGGTACTGTTCGCGGTTCAATCAAGTTTACTGAACAGGGTGAAGTTCTGTCATACAAATACAGCAACTCTGAAACGGCTATGTACGAGCTGTCACTAGGTGTAACAGGTCTGATGAAAGCCAGTACCAACCTGGTTAAATCTGTCAATGCTGATAAGCCAGAATATCTTGAAGCGATGGCGCAATTGTCGAAAGATGGTGAATTTAACTATCGTGAGTTGACTGACAATACCGAAGGCTTCTTTGACTTCTTCTATGAAGCCACTCCGGTTACAGAAATTGGCCTGTTGAATATTGGATCACGTCCATCTCACCGTAAAAAGGGCAACCTGTCCAAATCATCGATTCGTGCCATTCCATGGATATTCGGTTGGGCTCAGGCTCGTCTAACCTTCCCGGCCTGGCAGGGAACCGGTTATGCAATCGACAAATGGATTGAAGCACAGGGTGAAGATCGCCTTAAGGAGATGTGTGAAAACTGGCCATTCTTTAGTGCGATTATGAGTAACATCCAGATGGCACTGTTAAAAACCGACCTGGATGTTGGTGCTGAATACACTAAGCTTGGGCAAGATCAAGCCATCGCCCAAAAGATTTACAGTATGATTGCCGAAGAGCATAGTCGTTCAGTTGAACGCATTCTGCAAATTACAGAGAGCGAGTACCTAATGGCTGATAACCCAACAATTCAGCTATCGCTAAAACGTCGCAACCCGTATCTAGTTCCACTGAATAATATTCAGATGGTACTGCTAGGACGCTTTAAAGATGAAAGCCGCACTCAAGAAGAGCAAGAGATGTGGTTATCGCCGCTGCTTAACAGCATTAACGCAATTGCAGCGGGTATGCGTAATACAGGTTAACGGCAACTTGTTTATTGCTAAAAAAACCCGCTCCAATGCGGGTTTTTTATGCATAGAAATTTGCTCAAATACAAGTATAATATGCAGCCTATTTAGAATTTACGGTTCATTACCAACCATGTAACTGAACTGGGCAATGGTGATCCCATTCAATAAGAGAATACTATGCAAGTAACGCTACTTAAGTCGAAAATACACCGAGTTACCACAACTCATGCCGAGCTAGACTACGAAGGTTCCTGTGCAATCGACGGACACCTTCTAGATGTCGCCGGAATTCGTGAATATGAGCAAATTCAGATCTATAACGTCAATAATGGTGAACGCTTCACAACCTATGCCATTCGAGCTGAAGAAAACAGTGGCATAATCTCTGTAAACGGTGCTGCGGCCCATAAGGCAAACCCTAAAGATCTGCTGATCATCGCTACCTACGCGAATATGTTCGAAAAAGAGGCTGACAGCTTTAAACCCGTTATGGTCTATGTCGATGAAGACAATCACATAACTAATACTCGAAATACCGTTCATCCTACTATGGCTGATATTTCAAAGGCCAGCTAGCACTCTTCTCAACAACAATCATTATTAGATTAATTAACAGGCCGGATTAAAACCTCTACCCGCCTGTTTTTTGCGTAATCCGATTCAGTTCTACCTTCGGAAATGGGTTGAGTATCTGCGACACCAACAGCTTCACTTTGTTCAGCCTGAATCGAACCATTAAGCAGTAGGAAATCAACGACACTTGAAGCACGTGCACTTGAAAGCTCCCAGTTAGATTTAAACCGCCCGCCAGATACAGGTCTAGAATCGGTATGACCGACAACTTTGACGGCGATATCTTTTCTTTGAAAAACAAAAAAATTATCAAGTAGCTCCCTGAACTCGGGTTTTAAAATTGCTCGACCCGGATCAAATGCAACCTCCTCAGGAAAAACGATAGAAACCTGATTTTTCAACGAATTGAATTTTATTTTTACCTTTTGGGTTTGGTCGATTTTCTGATAAGTCTCAATCAAACTTTCATAGAAGGGTTCTAGACTTTGTTCAGTAGGTTCAGATAAACTCTTCATTACTTGAACCATTGTCATTTCTTCTACATCTTCTGCATCAAGATTCTGTTTTAAAGATTGGAAAAATTGCTCCTGTTCCGGCGACAATTCAGAACCATTACCCAAGGCTTCATTCATCGATTCAACAACCGCCTGATATTTTGGGATTTTAATTTCTGACATGGCAAACAGGAGTACGAACAAAGCCATTAACAGTGACATCAGATCGGCAAATGTCATTACCCACGGAGCTTTGGGTTTACATTTAACGCCCATTTTCTAGTGCCTTTTTATTGCCTTGCAAGAAAGGAGCTAACAAATCGCGCATAACGGCAGGGTTGTGGCCGTGACTGATACTATCTACCGCTTCCATAATCAACGCCTGTCTTTCCGATTCAATTTGCGCCCAAGACTCAATTTTATCAGCCATTGGCAAGGCAAAGAGGTTGGCAATCATGGCACCATATAGCGTTGTCAACATGGCAACAGCCATCGCGGGACCAATACTTGCAGGATCACTTAAATTGGAAAGCATCTGAATCAGTCCAACCAAGGTTCCAATCATACCAAACGCTGGAGCAGCTTCACCGATAGAACGAAACACACCTGCACTGGTCTCCGCTTTTTCAATCATCCGTCGGTTTTGTTCTCTTAAAGTCTGTTGAACCAGCTCCGGAGCATAGCCATCCACCATCATTCTCACCCCGGATTGAAAAAATGCATTATTGACCTCATAGTTATCCATGGCCAACGCCCCCTTGGAACGAACTAATCTCAAAAGATCCTCAGTAATATCAATTAATTCATTAAAGTCACGGACCTCTTTAGTCACTTTCAAGACACTGAAAGACATGCCAATTGCCTTAAAACTCTCCGCCATTGAATATCGAATCATTGTTGCAGCGATTGTTCCGCCAATTACAATCATCAAGCCGGGGATGTTAAAAAACATCAATATGGAAGAGCCGAGAGACATTGCCAATAAGACAATGGTAATCCCAGCAATAAAACCAATAAGGGTTGAGAAACTCATAAATGTATATGCTATTGAAATTGTTAATAAACGCTAAAACCAAGCCTTGTTTAGCTAAGACCAAGTTTTCGAAAACTTAGAATAATTTATAGCAAGATATTGTCCAAGATACGGGTTGAGCCTAGCCGGGCAACGGCTAAAATCACGATTGTTTTATCATCTTCTGAAGCTGGACGAAGCGTAGCAGGGTTACAGACCTTAACATAATCTACCTTATCAAAACCTTCATGGAGCAATCTAGCAGTCGCCTTGTTTTCCAATTCAGCAAAATTAACAGGCCTGTTAATCAGCTGTTGAGCCATTTCCTGTAAGCTTTCATAGAGCTTAGGCGCAATTGATCTCTGTTCAGGGTTAAGATACTGATTTCTGGAACTCAAGGCTAAACCATCGCTGTCACGCTCAATTGGAGCTCCAATAATCTCTATTGGAATAGCCAGCTCAGCAACCATTTTTTTCAGCACTACAAGCTGTTGAAAGTCTTTTTGGCCAAATACCGCCTTATGTGGTTGAACCATATTAAACAGCTTACAAACTACTGTTGTCACGCCATCAAAATGTTCAGGTCGGCTTGAGCCTTCTAACAGGCCTGTTAAATCTGCTGGAACCTGAACTAATGTTTGCTTCAAGCCATTGGGATACATCTCTTCAACAGAAGGGTAAAAAACTGCATCAGTGGCCAGCTCTTGCAGTTTCTGCTGATCTGCCTCAAAGGTACGTGGATAGCTATCAAAATCCTCATTGGGACCAAACTGAGTTGGATTAACAAAGATACTGACGACAACCTTGTCGCATGATTTTTGAGCCAGCCTGACCAAGCTAAGATGACCTGCATGCAGATTGCCCATTGTCGGCACAAAACCAACTTTTAACCGTGCTTGTTTCCACTCGCTTACCTGGTCGCGGATAGCTTGAACTTGGTTAAAAACCTGCATTTCGATTAATCAATTAGATGAGAGTTATCTGGAAATTTCTGCGCTTTAACTTCGGCTACATAATTTTCAATGGCCTGTTGAATTGACTCCGAAAACAGCATATAGTTCTTGGCAAATTTTGGGGGTTTACCCACCGTAATACCAAGTAAATCATGTAGAACCAAAACCTGCCCACTCGTTTCCTTACCGGAACCGATGCCTATTACCGGAATACTCAAACTTTCAGTTATCTGCTTTGCCAACTGGCTTGGTACACACTCTAAAACCAGCATCTCCGCACCAGCCTGTTCAAGTTGTTTAGCCTCATTCAATAACTGTTTTGAAGAGTCTTCATCACGGCCTTTCACCTTATAACCATGCTTTTCAACAGATTGTGGAAGAAGGCCAAGGTGGCCGCAAACCGGCACTCCGAGATCAGAAAGGGCGTTTACCGCGTGAATCACTCTTGCCCCCCCTTCCAGCTTAACCATGTTAGCACCACCTTCTTTCATTAAACGTGCAGCAGATTGAAGCGTTTGTTCCAGTGTGGTATCCGACATAAACGGTAGGTCAGCGACACACCAGGCTTTTGAATTTCCTTGTTGCACAATACGTGTATGGTATACCATCTCTTCAAGAGTAACCGGTAGAGTCGTCAAATTACCTTGTACGACCATACCCAGCGAATCACCAACCAGAATCACATCAACTCCTGCCACATCAAGCCAATGAGCCATACTGGCATCATAAGCAGTTAAGCAGGCTATTTTTTCCCGGTTGTAATGCATTTTTTTAAGCTTGGAAAGCGTCATAGCCATAGGGCTTCCTAGTTTCATTCTGTTAAATCGTTATTATAAGTAAAATCAAGAATTAAGGGTAATCAGATAGCCAT
The DNA here is from genome assembly GCA_002299245.1 of Hydrogenovibrio sp. UBA650. GTDB lineage: Bacteria > Pseudomonadota > Gammaproteobacteria > Thiomicrospirales > Thiomicrospiraceae > Thiomicrorhabdus. The sequence goes on along the minus strand of DBOI01000100.1, from coordinate 7,562 downwards.
CAGCTAACTGAGCAAGCAGCTGTTCAGCTGAACCAAGTTTTGGAATCTTGATTGCAGGGGCAATCTCAACCAATGGCTTCAAAACAAAATCCCTAAGGTGCATTTGCGAATGAGGAATTGTCAGTTCTTCAGTAGTCATTTCCATATCATCATAAAGCAGTATATCTAGATCAATCAGACGTTCACCCCAGAGGCGTTTTTTGACACGGCCCTGATCTTTCTCAATTTTTTTCAGGGCTTCGAGCAGGCCTTGCGGACTAAGCTCAGTTTTAACCAAACAAACTGAATTGACAAAATCTGGCTGATCTTGAGGCCCCAAAGGCTTAGAACCGTAGAGAGATGAAGTTGAAACTAAATCAGTGTTTGGCAGCTCATTAATTGAGTTTAAAGCTAGTAAAATCTGCTGGCCAGGATCTGAAAGGTTGCTCCCCAAGCCAATATAGACATAATGCATAAAAGACCGGTTAAGAGTCTTGGTCGGCAGACTGGCTGCGCTTACGGTAATAGTTGCGGTTGCGACGCTGGCGGTGTTTACGCTTAGGTCTTTCCACCTCATTGGCAAATGCAACTTGATCAACAGAGTTTTTTTCCTGATAAGTCGTCCACCAGTCAAAAATTTCAGCTTTTTCGGATTCTCCAGCCGCAACTCTAATTCCTAGAAAATCATAGGCCGCTCTAAATCTGGGGTGTTCACGCAGTTTTTGAGCTCGATCACCATGACGCTTCGGTAGACGGTACTGAAGATTCCAAATATCTCGAATTTGGGCGGTAAAGCGTTTAGGTATGGCGGTTCGTTTAACCTGCTGATCAATGACATCATTAGCTGCTGCATAGAGGGCTTCTTGATGAGGAAAACCTTCATCCTGGAAGTACTGTTTACGTTTCAGCATTGGCTCCCAGAGCATTGCAGAAAAAAGGAAAGCCGGGTTTACCGTCTTACCCTGTCTAATGCGCTTATCAGTACTCTTTAAAGCTTCAACCACCATTATTCTTGGAAAATCATCCTTCTCTTCTGAAAGTATCTCGTCTGTCATAGGGAAAAGATGCTCGAAAAGCTTATAATGGCGAAGTTTCTCAAACACGTCGAGTGCCTTACCACTGTGGAAGAGTTTTAGAACTTCTTCAAACATACGGGCATTCGAAACATCTTGAAGTAGAGGTGCAAGCTCTATTATCGGTTTTTCGGTATGCCTCTCAATTTTAAAGCCAAGTTTTGCAGCAAAGCGAATAGCTCTAATTAGCCTTACCGGATCTTCTCGATAACGAGTTTTAGGATCTCCTATCAATCGAAGTTGGCCTTTTTTAATATCTTTCAGGCCTCCTGTATAATCGGTGATCGCAAAATTCTTAATATCGTAATAGAGAGCATTGACTGTAAAATCACGGCGCCAAACGTCTTCTTCTATAGTTCCGTAAACGTTATCTCTTAAAAGGCGCCCACTATCATCTAGCTCTCTTGCTGGCCCAGAAACCTTACCATTGCGACCAAAACGATCCTTGCGATTTCCGCCATCGCCCTGACCACGGAAGGTTGCCACTTCGATTACCATACGCCCAAAACGCACATGCGCCAGCCTAAATCTACGGCCAATCAGGCGACACCGCTGTCTAAAAACTGACTTCACCTGGTCTGGCTCGGCATTGGTTACCACGTCAAAATCTTTGGGTTCCATGCCCAGTAACAAGTCTCGAACACAACCGCCGACTAAATAACCGTCATAGCCTGCTCGTTTTAAACCATAAAGAACATCCAAAGCTGGCTTATCGATCTGTTTTCGAGAAACTCCATGTTTGCTTCGTTTAACAATGACAGGGGCTTTTGTGGTGTCAGGAATTGAAAGGTCTTTTGATCGGGAAAAGAAAGCGCTGATTTTGCGAATGATTCGTTGCATAGACCGTATTGCAGAAAAAAGTTATAAATTGCTGTCCATTTTAGCGGGTTTTAACAAGACTGCAATCAAACTAGGCGTTTAAAAGGCTCTTAAACACTGATTTAATTAAAAAATCTTGCATATTTAAGACTGATTAGACTGGTTAATCAAAAAACACCGCTTTTTTCAGTGTTTTGCTGTTCACTCCGCTAATTTATCTGTGTATCCTTATATTGCATAAATTTCATAATAAAATAAGATCGGAGAATCCATGTCGTATTTAAAAAATCAACCTAACTCTGAAGGCTATTTTGGTGATTTTGGTGGTGCTTTTTTACCCCCTGAATTAGAACCACATTTTGCAGAAATAAACCAAGCATACTTAACTCTTGGACGCTCCGCTGATTTTTTAAATGAATTGAAATACATTCGCAAGCACTATCAAGGCCGACCGACTCCGGTCTACTACGCCCACAACCTCAGTAAGGAAGTTGGTGCGCATATCTATTTAAAACGCGAAGACCTCAACCACTCTGGCGCCCATAAATTAAACCACTGTATGGCTGAAGCTCTATTGGCAAAACATATGGGCAAAACCAAACTAATTGCAGAAACAGGAGCCGGACAGCATGGTGTTGCACTGGCAACCGCAGCGGCCTATTTTGGTTTAGAGTGCGAAATTCATATGGGTGAGATTGACATCGCCAAGGAAGCACCCAACGTTACTCGTATGAAGCTTCTCGGGGCAAATGTGGTACCGGTAAGCTTTGGTGGACGCAGCTTAAAAGAAGCGGTCGATTCGGCATTTCAATCCTATGTACCGCAAGCCGATACGGCTATTTTCGCAATTGGATCTGTTGTCGGGCCTCATCCTTTCCCTATGATGGTACGCGATTTCCAATCAGTGGTTGGCCATGAATCTCGTGAACAGTATCTTGAAATGGTTGATGAACTTCCAGATGAAGTCGGCGCTTGTGTTGGCGGTGGTTCAAATGCTATGGGAATATTTGCAGGCTTCATTGATGATGAAAACGTTAATTTAAATGGTGTAGAGCCCCTAGGTAGAGGTACAAAACTCGGTGAACACTCAGCAACCATGACTTACGGTGCGCCGGGAATGATTCACGGTTTTAAGTGCTTACTACTGTCTGATGAAAATGGCGACCCAGCTCCAGTGCACTCAATCGCGTCTGGCTTGGATTACCCTGGTGTGGGCCCTGAGCACTCTTTCCTAAAAACCGAAGGACGTGTCAATTATCACGGCGTTACTGATAAAGAAACCTTGGATGCATTTTATAAACTGTCTAGCTCTGAAGGCATTATCCCAGCACTTGAAAGTGCACACGCTGTTGCCTGGGCAATGCGCCATGGTAGAGAAAACCCTGGCTCAACCATCCTCATTAACCTTTCTGGTCGCGGTGATAAAGATATTGACTATGTAGCAGAGAACTTTGGCTTTGGAAATAATCACTAACTGTAAAACAGTGTAATCACTTTTATAGCCCCTATTTCAGGGGCTTTTTTGTGTCTTGCCTATTCTAATCACTCAACAGGTCTAGCCTTAAAAAAACCTAAACTCACATTCATCAACAGGTCAAAAAACCAACGCTTGAAAAATTAGAACAAAAATTCTAGAATGTAAATTCTAATAGTTAATTTACACTAACTTGCGAACCTATGAGCAACTTTCTGAGTCCAGAGACAAAACTTAAAACCCGAGATAAGGTGCTTAAGAGTGCACTGATTTTATTTGTCGAAAAGGGTTTCTTTAACACCTCGATCTCAGACTTGGTGAAACATTCCGGGGTTAGTTCTGGTTCTATCTATCATAGCTTTAAAGATAAACAGCAGGTTGCAGAAGCTCTGATGAATGACTTGATAAAACATATCGAAAGCAACCAGCAAATTATTTTCAACAGCTATAGTAGTAGTTGGGACCGCTATTATCATCTCTGCGAGTGGCTTCTAACTTCAGCCGAAAATAATCCACATATGGTACAGTTTGTACTCAAGGCTCAGCACCAAGAGTACATGCCTGATACACCGCCAATATGCTCTTCACAGCCCTTTTTGAATCTCCGTGAGGTTATTCAACAAGCCATAAACAATGAAGAGCTGAGAAATATGGATCTGATGCTTGCAGCATCCATCGCCTTTGGCGGCGTTCTCAGGTTAATACAACTCAGACTCGATGGCCTTATAGATGAACCTGCAACGAATTATCTGGAAGAGTTGACCCTTACATCCTGGACAGCTTTGATGAAGCCGATCGTAAAACCTAGAATAAAACCAAAGAAATTAAAAAAAACTTAGCGAGGAGTAACTATGAAAACAAATAAATATCTCATTACACTTGGGTTAATTGGCTGCCTGCCTTTTAGTGTTCAAGCCAGTAATTCTGAAATTGATGATACTTTTATGCATGGCTTTGAAGCCTATGCCAATGAGTTGAAAAAATTCGGTGACGATAAACTATCAAGCCATGCTATTGAATCCTATACCACCGATATCAAATCCGCTCAAAAAAAGCTGGCTATATTGGTCCAAATGTTCACCTGCCTAAACCTGTTAAAGTTGCTGACGGGGTCTATACAATTGTCGGAAGTCTTATCTGGCACAACCCGTCAAATTACGGCTTAAACAACAATCTGACATTCATTGAGTTTGAAGATGGTGTATTTGTTTTTAATGCTGGGCCAAACCCTGCTGTTGCCGCAGCGTTTCATAAAGTCATCAAAGAGCACACCAACAAACCTGTTAAGTGGGTAGCTGTAGAAAACAGTCAAGGACATGCTTACCTGGGTGCAAGCTACTGGGTAGATCAGGGGGTGAGAAACCTCTATTCACACAGCGTGGCGAACCGCGATTTCCACAACTCATTTAAGTTTATCAAGCAGAGTTGGGGCGATCGAGTGGGTCATGAAATCACTTACCAAGCCAGAGATGTGTCCGACAAATTTACCACCTTTGATGACAAACTGGTCGTCGATGTCGGGGGGGGAGAACAGATTGAAATACTCAATTTTGGCCCAGGTCATACACCTGGCTCAACCGTAGTCTATATGCCTAAACGCAACATTGTTTTACCGGGAGACCTTGCCTATAACCAGCGTATGCTGGCGCTGTTTTCCTACACAAACACCTTAGAGTGGGTTAAAAGCTTTGCAAGCTTCATGGAGTACATGCCTAAAGATGTTTTGGTTATTCCCGGGCATGGAGGGCCAACAGATATGGCTCAAATTAAAAAAGATACCTATGATTATTTGAAGTATATGCAAGAATCTGTAGAAGCTCACATTGCCGCAGGGGGAACCGATGTTGATGTTGGTAATATTGACCAATCAGCATACAAAGATCGCCCGGTATACAATGAGACCTATAAAAACAATGCTCTACACATCTACAAAGAGATGACTGGTGGTGATATGGGTCAAAGTTACGAATAACAGTCGATTTTAGTGTCATAATAAAACGCCACTTAGTGGCGTTTTTTATTTCTGTATGAGAACTATCTGATGAGCCAACAAAATCTTCAGCATCCATTTTTCTCTTTCGCTTTAGTTACTCTACAGTTCACTCTTATTGGTGCCTTGCTACTAACGACATCAATCAGTTTTCATCCGTTTGCTATAGCTTTAAACATTCTCGCAGCCGTTATTGGTTTATGGGCCTTACAGGCTATGCATTGGGGTCACTTCAATATTGTTCCCGATCCAATGCCGGACATTGAGCTGGTTACCCAGGGACCCTATCAGTTTATTCGTCACCCAATGTACTTTTCAATCATCCTGTTTTTTTTACCGCTGGTACTGCTAAATTTCAGTCTGCTTTCGGCAGGCCTCTATATCAATTTAATCTTCATTCTACTAATTAAACTGCACTACGAAGAATACCTACTTAGCCAGGCATTGCCTGATTATCCGAACTATCAGAAACGTACCAAAAAACTGATTCCATTCATCATCTAAGCAAACCCCGAATAACTGGTTATTCGCTTAAGAAAATGCGAAAATAGCCGCCATTCAAATTTAACTAAAAAGCAAAAAATAATGAGCAAACCTATTCTATTGAGTGGCATACAGCCATCCGGCGATTTAATGATTGGTAACTACATCGGTTCAATAAAGAACTGGGTTAATTTACAGGATGACTATCAGTGCCTGTTTCCACTGGTTAATATGCACGCTATCACAGTAGAACAAGATCCAGCAGCACTCCATAAGCGCAGTCTCGACTTTGTTGCACTCTACCTTGCTTCCGGCATTGATCCAGACAAGAGTACGGTATTTATTCAGTCTCATGTTCCGCAACATTCTGAATTGGCGTGGATATTGAACTGTTCAACCTATATGGGCGAATTAAACCGCATGACACAGTTCAAGGATAAGTCACAAAAACATTCACAAAATATCAATGTGGGACTGTTTGACTACCCTGTACTAATGGCAGCAGATATTCTGCTCTATCAAGCAGAGTTGGTACCAGTTGGCGCAGACCAAAAACAACACTTGGAACTTACCCGCGACCTGGCAACTCGCTGGAATAACCGTTTTGAAAAAGAAATTTTTAGAGTGCCTGAGCCGTTTATTCCGCCAACCACTTCCGGTGGCAGAATTATGAGCTTGCAAGACCCTACTTCAAAGATGTCTAAGTCAGACGAAAACAAAGGCAACTTTATTGCGCTGTTAGATGACCCTAAAACCATCATTAAGAAGTTTAAAAAGGCGACCACAGATTCAGAAACTGAGATTCGCTATGACCTTGATAACAAACCCGGGGTATCCAACCTACTGACTATCTACTCGGTGATTAGTGGTAAAACCATTGAAGAGGTTGAAAACCATTTTGAAGGTAAAATGTACGGCCACTTAAAAGTTGAACTGGGCGAGTTGGTTGCAGATTATTTAGCCCCAATTCAAGCACGCTTCCACGAAATTCGCAATAATGAAGCTGAACTTAAGGCTATTCTGGGTAAAGGTGCAGAGCAAGCACAGGAACATGCCCAGAAAACTCTAGAAGAGGTACATGAAGCAATAGGTTTTGTTCTGCCGTAAAAAATAAAAAATATTATAAAACCCGCAGTTGCGGGTTTATTTTTGTTTAACTAATAACTTGTAAGCATTATCAAATGCTATCTTCTGAGCGACCTCTTCTGGCAAATCATCCAGCCAATCATTAATGTCTTTCACCACAAGAGCATAGGATTGCCAACGGTTAACACTAAAGGTGTCGATAGCCACCATAAACCGATCCTGATAATCGATAAATAGTTGTTTCCAGTCCTTGTTTAGACCTCCTGTCTCCAGCAGCTGCTTATCTCTTACCGATGTATCTATGTAAAGATTTTCAGGATATTTAGTTAGCATCTTTCTCAACAATCCTACTTCAGGTTTGGTACCTAAATGCGCCCAGATAACCTTGATCTCTGGAGCAATGGTAAAAATGGTATCCAGAACTTCTGCATCTCCATGCACCATCAAGATTAATTGATGCTGTTTTGCTATTTTTAACAGGCCTGCCAAAACCGCGCTGTGACGGTCTTTGGCAAAAATATGTATCTCGCCAAGTCCCCGATAAATATCTTTTTTCAGCGCTTTCTCGACTCTGTCTAATACACTTCTATCCCACATCCATCGAGGTTTATCGCGTTTGGTTCGGTAGAGACTTAAAAAAGTATGCCTATCAGCATGG
>DBOI01000129.1 GCA_002299245.1 Hydrogenovibrio sp. UBA650 | reverse complement strand
CAATTTCACTGTACCACTACAACCCAACAATAGAATACTGACTTGATAAAAACCCGGATATTCTCAATTTAGGTTTGCGGTTTTTTTGTATCTCAATGCTGTTTGCTTGGCTGATCTGTTTTCTAGTGCTATTCTTTACTCAAAACTCTCCTACTGAAACTGCTCCGCAAAGGTGTGAATAATGAGTAAGTTCTTTAAGTTGGCTACTGTTCTACTGCTTTCTTTGGGCGTTTCTTCTGCTTTAGCCAAGCCTATTTCAGAAGATAAGATTCCGCAATCGCTCTTACCCTGGGTTGACTGGGTAAAACATAGTCATCCCGAATTAGACTGTCCTATGCGTTATTCAAATCAGCAACGAGATTGTGTATGGCCTGGTGAACTGGAGATTCGAGCCAGTAAGTCAGGTGCTAAATTTCAGCAAAAACTGACGGTTTATAAACAGAGTGAAGTCAGGCTGCCGGGTGATAGAAATAACTGGCCTGTCAATGTTAAAGCCAATAATGAAGTTCTTGTTGTAGTTGAACGCAATGGTGCGCCTTATGTAATGTTTAATCCGGGTAATTATCAAGTCTCCGGTGAGTTCTCCTGGCGCTCATTACCAGCGTCATTGGCTATTGATTCTGGAGTTGGCATTGTTCGTTACTACCTCAATGGTAAAGAGGTTCGGCTACCGCAAATTCGTAAATCGAGTTTATGGTTGAGAAATGGTCAGGGCACAAATATTTCAAAAGCGCCGCAGGATAAATTAAAGATTGAGGTTTACCGCCTTGTTGCCGATGGTCATCCTCTTAATATGACAACTCATTTAGCGGTTGAGGTCTCAGGTAAACAGCGCGAAGTTGTGTTAGGTAAACCAATTTTAGATGGTTTTATTCCGTTGAGAATTGAGAGCTCGCTGCCGGCTAGATTAGAATCAGACGGCAGTTTAAGAGCTCAAGTTCGTCCAGGTCGCTGGGTATTTAAGGTTCATTCCAGACATCCTGATAATATCACTAAACTACCGTATCAGAATGGCGGTGTTGACGCTTCCTGGCCAGACTCTGAGGTTTGGGTTTATCGGTCTTCACCTAAAGATCGCCAAACTGAAATTGAGGGCGTTCGTCAAATCGACCCTCGTCAGGTTCGCTTGCCAAATATCTGGGCCAATTTACCTGCATTTGAAATCAAACAGAACTCTGAGTTTGTGATTAAGGTAAATCGTCGCGGAGACCCAATTCCTGAGCCGGATAGTCTGTCTCTGTCGCGAGATATGTGGCTCGACTTTGATGGTGCTGGCCTAACTGTAAAAGACCAGATTTCTGGAAAAATGACCTCTGGTTGGCGTCTATCGGTAGAAGAAGATTTTAGTCTTGGTAGAGTGGTAATTAATGGTAAGCCTCAATTTATTACTCGCTTAAATGAAGAAGGCCGCAATGGTGTTGAAGTACGCCGCGGTAAGTTAAATCTGGTTGCCGAATCGCGCTTTGAAAACAATCTACTTAATGTTTCAGCAACAGGCTGGGGGCGAGATTTTCAGCAAGTGAATTCTAATTTGCATCTGCCCCCCGGGTATCAAGTTCTGGCCGTGGGTGGTGTTGATAATGTACCCGCTTCGTGGATACAGCGCTGGACCTTGTACGATATTTTTCTGGTGCTGATTATTGCGCTTGGGGTTGGTAAGCTTTGGAGTTGGAAATGGGTGCCACTGGCATTGATTACGACGATGCTGGTATGGCATGAACCGGGTGCGCCGAAAATGATCTGGTTATTCCTGTTGGCAATTATCGCTCTACTCAGAGTGGTGCCAACAGAGAACCGCTTTTATCAATACCTAAAGGCCTTGCGAATTATAGGCCTGTTAATTCTACTGGTGATTGTTTTACCGTTTATGGTTCAGCAAGCTCGTGAGGCGATCTATCCGCAATTGGAAAAACATTGGGTACAACCAATAACGCCTTCGATAATGCACCAGCAGGTTGATATGATGGCGAATGAAGACGCGGCTTATCTTGGAAAAGGCAGGTTGTCTGAAATGGCATCATCAATCGCCGAACCGGCCTATAGAGCGGTTAAGGAAGCGAAAAAATATCAACAGAGTCGCACACTCGATCAAATCGACCCATCTGCAACTATTCAGACCGGACCAGGCCTGCCAAATTGGAATTGGCGTACTGTGAAGCTTTATTGGAATGGGCCGGTAGCTCAAGGTCAACATATTTCAATTTACCTGTTAGGGCCGGTTGCTTCGCTAATTTTGAGTTTTTTCAGTATTGGTTTACTGTTGGTAATGGCCTGGCGTTTTCTGGATATCAAACCGAATACAGATAAGCTGAGCCTTAAGGTCATTTTTGCGGCTTTAGTGGCTCTGTTTTCGGTAAACAGCAATGCAGCTGAATTTCCACCTCAAGAGCTATTGAATCAGCTGGAGCAGCGTTTAATTGAACCTACTACTTCGGCACCCAGGGCTTCAGTTCCGGTATTGTCTTTGAATTATGCTCAGGATCATTACACAGCGGCATTTGAGGTTCAGGCGCTTGAGAATACCGCTGTTCCATTACCGGTTGATATGTCTTTGATGGCTCCGGTTAATGTTGTGCTGGACGGTAACAAGGTGGTCAACCAGCTCTATAGAAATAAGCAGAATCAGCTTTGGCTATTAGTACCGCAAGGTCGGCATATGGTTGAGCTTGCGGTCTACTTACCGCAGCTTGATCAGCTACAAATCCCGTTGCCGATCAAGCCCTTTAAAGTAATGGCTCAAGGACAGGGCTGGACACTGGAAGGCGTCAATCAAAATGGCAGGCCTCAACAACAGCTGAGTTTGATTCGAGTAAGAGATAAAACTGAAACTAAACAGGGCGAGCTTGCGCCATCGGTATTACCGCCGTTTTTAAGAGTCGAGCGAACTTTGCAATTTGGTTTGCAGTGGGAAGTGTTTACTCGAGTCACTCGACTATCGCCAAGCGGTTCTCCAATTTCGGTTCAGGTTCCAGTGGTCTCTGGCGCCTCTGTGGTAACTGATGGTTTAAATGTTGAGAATGGTTTGGTGCAGGTCAATATGGCAGCTGCGCAGAGTGAAGTGGTGTGGCGGTCAAGGCTCGATCCAGCTGATAGTTTGACCTTGCAAGCGCCAGATAACCAGAACTGGATAGAGGTTTGGCGAGCCGATATTGGCTCTATTTGGCATGCGGATATCGAAGGTATTGCGCCGATTCATCATCAGGATAGCGGTCGAACCTGGTTACCGGCCTGGCATCCATGGCCTGGTGAAAAAGTTACTTTTAACATTCAGCGCCCACTTGGCGTTGCCGGCGATACCGCGACAATTGATTATAGCCAGCTGACGGTTAAACCCGGTAAACGGGCAACCGATTCGACTTTAAGCTTTAGTTTGCGCTCTAGTCAGGGTGGTAAACGAGATGTCACCCTGCCAGAGGATTCTGAACTACTTTCGGTCAAGGTAAATGGTCGAACTCAGCCGATACGATTAGAAGGGCAAACGGTTTCACTACCGGTTGTCCCCGGTCAGCAGAGTTACGAAATCACCTGGCGCAGTAAAACCGGCTTGAGCACTCAGTGGCAGACGCCTCAGATTTCACTGGGTGGCGATAGTGTTAACGCAACCATTACCGTCAATGCGCCGAAAGATCGCTGGACTCTGTGGCTGGCTGGACCAAGCCTTGGGCCAGCAGTACTTTTCTGGGGAGTAATCAGCGTGCTGGTGTTATTGGCTGTGATTCTTGGGCGAGTCGGTTCTGGTTATCTACCGGTTGGCATTACCACCTGGATGCTGCTCGGCTTTGGGTTATCGCAGGTTTCGGTGTTTGCTCTGGTGTTAGTCGCGGCCTGGTTTTTTGCCATGTACTTTAGAATCAAAGCCGGAGAGAATCCGGGTTTCGAAAAACATTGGTTTAATTTATTACAAATTCTGTTGGCGGTACTCACGGTGATTACCGCTGTGGTTCTGCTTGGTGCCGTGCAGAATGGACTGCTTGGCCAGCCGGCAATGCTGATTCAAGGAAATAATTCCTCTTCATATCTGTTTAACTGGTATCAGGACAGAGTTTCTAGTCAATATCCACAGGCCACTGTATTATCTATGCCTCTTTGGGTTTACCGTGCCTTGATGATGGCTTGGGCTTTGTGGCTGGCATTTTCACTGCTGTCTTGGATTAAATGGGGCTGGCAGGCCTATTCAACCGGAGGCTTGTGGAGAAAGGTGAGTTTGAAAATTAACAGGCCTCACTTTGGCGGCAATAAAGACAAACCGCAAGATTCTAAAACTGAAGTTGAAAACTCGTAGCAAGCAAAGTGACGAATTAAACTAAATTTAACAGGCCTGTTATTTTTACAGGCCTGGTCTTAAAGGGCGTACCTAAGTAGCTAAGACTGGGTACTCTGCTTTTTTATTGAGTTTTACTCAGACCTTGCCATAAACAGCGCGCTTTCCAGACTGAGAGTGACGCTCATAAAGCCAGATTTATGACAGAAAACCGCATCTTCCAGGCCTGTAACCTCACACAGTTCTTGATCTCGAAGGCCGCGGAAACGTTTTGGCAGATGGTTTTCTCTGCCATTGCAGTAAACTCCAAACTGCTCTTCATTGCGAGGGTAAACAACGCGTCTGACTTCCGGGTGTTTACTGATGAAATCTTTATAAGGCAGGTTTTTCTCTAAAACCAGAATTCCGTTTTCAACGGTTTCCATTAAGGCCATCAGTTCAGAGGCAACTTGAGCTTCTTTAATCGCTGAGGCGACTAGGTTTTCCATAATGTCAGAAGTAAAGGTTACCGCTTTATTGAAAGCCGCTAACTGCTTGTCCTCATCATCGCTCGACTGATTCATCAGGCCAATGATCATCGAAACCGATGGTCTAGGGTCTTCCAGGTACATACCATTATCGACCGCATCGATATCTTTAATCAGTTTGTCATCAACCCACTTCAGCGCGTATGTTATCTGCTCAGAACCTTCCAGGCCTCTGGATTGTAGAATACGACTGCCATAGTGTTCCCATATCAGGCCAGCCGTGGCGAAGGGAGTTCCGTCTTCTCGCTCTCTAGTGAAGCTGTTTTGATGGTGGTCAAAACGCAAGGTGTCCGGGTTATATTCAGAGCCGACATCCAACACAATGCTACCTTTGTCAATCTCAGCTTGGTCGCGAGTTCTAAGAACCTCGTGTTGTTCTACCATCAGCACCATTGAGGTGGCAAAAACTTCATCGGCATGAAAGCGCCCAGAGTGAGTAATCAGCATTGTATCTTCCTATATTCTATTTTTGCTGCTAAGAGTAGTTTATAGCAGGCCTGTTTGCAAAATAATTTGCAGCTGTTAGACAGATATCTGAATGGGCTATTAATTATTAAATTAGTTTGATTAAACTCTGAGCTTAATAAAACTGTCATTTTTCTGTTATCTGGTTTTTACAAACGGTTTTTAAAATTTAAGCAAATCAAAACCCCGTTACATATTAGCTTTGCGGGTTTTACATTGTTTCAATTCTAATTACGTAGGATATTATTATGCGTTTAACTTCTCTATTTGCTGCTGCATTTGTAGCTGCTTCAGTTGCTTTAACTGGATGTGTCAACACTACCGAAAAAGTAGCTAACAAAGAAGCGACTGCTGTAAAAGCAGAAGCTGCAAAATCAATCCAGATTTTTGAATCTCACGACGATGGCCGTATCAACGTATTCTACGATCAAAAGACCTTTAAGTCTTATAAGTCTGTTGGTGAAACAGCTTACCGTTTGACTCGCATTGGCGCGGGACCAAATGGTGAAACAATTGTATTTGGCTTACCAAAAGCGGATAAGAAGAAGGGTGCCAATACCACTGCTGCTATGATGTTTGATGGTAAGCTTGAAGACACTTCTAACTTTTACGGTGAAATGCACAAGAGCGGTCGTATCTATGTATTCAGCGACAAGCCAGAGATGGATCACGTGCGTAAGTTAGGTCATCCATCTTACATGTTCACGCAAATTGGTGCAGGCCCTAAAGGTGAAACCGTTGTTTATGTTCTAAACAAGAACAACAAAAAGAAGAAGCCTGTTGATCTGATCGCTAAGTTCACTAGCATGAACAAGTAATTAACTCTCGATAGAGTGATAAAAAAACCCGCCATAGAGCGGGTTTTTTAATGCCTGTTGAAACACAAGCTGAATGGCGATGATCGACTAAAGTGATTTAATCAAAGTTGCTTAATCAAAGTTATTTAATCGCTATAAACTCTGGCAACTGTTTTTCGACAGCCGAGAACTCAATTGGCTCCAAATCTGGCAGGCCATTTTTAAACCTAAGCGGGCGCTCTCCTTGAACCAGCGGCCTTAAATACTCTAAAGCAGCTTCAGTGATGTCCATACCATCTTCAGTGATAAATTCATCTGGCACCTGTTTATCCAGATTCGCGACGTCTACTAAAGAGATGGTTTCATAACAGTAGCTGAATGGATTTGAACCCGTTTGTTTGACGATAGGCAGAACCCCATGTTCATCATTTAAAGCGGCTTTTACAGCGGCTTTACCTGCATCATAGGCAATCTGCCAGTCAGTTTCCGAGACCAGATGACTGGCTGATCTTTGGCAGTAATCTGGAATGGCGCAGTGAGTTTTACTGTCCAGATGTTGGTTTACAATTCGAGCCAAAACTGAACCTGCGCCACCCAACTGTACATAATCGCGCTCAATAGTGTGTTCAATGGTGGCAATGGATAGGTAGTTCCCGTTTTCATCCTGGAGGCCTTCAGAAACGGCACAGACACAGTAACCTTTGCTTTCAATCAGCTGGTCAATTTTAGCCAGGAACTTGTCTTTATTGAATTTGCGTTCTGCGGGCAGAATAATGACCGGCGCATCGGGAATAACGTCTTTTATCAGGCCGGCGGCAATGGTTAACCAACCGGCATCACGCCCCATGGTTTCCATCACAAAGAACTTTGACGAGGTTTCATGCATGGCACGAATATCGGTGGCGGCTTCAATAAAACTGGTAGCGATGTATTTGGCTGCACTGCCATAGCCGGGACTACAGTGGGTAATATCCAGATCATTATCGATGGTTTTCGGTACACCAATACAGTCGACTTTGTGACCGTGTTTGCAGCAGTATTCGGCAACCTTTAGCGCAGTGACCATGGAGCCATTGCCACCGTTATATAAAAAGTAGCCAATATCGTAAGTTTTGAAAACTTCCAGTACACGCTGGTACTGTTCAGGATTGTGCTCCAGAGGATCCAGGTCAAATCGACAGGCCTTGAAAACTGCTCCTGGATAATATTTCATCTTATCCAGTGTTTCATTGCTAATATCAGTCAGGTCAAGCAGGTTTTCTTCGAGTACGCCGTGAATCCCGTTTAAGGCTGCGTAGGTCTTACCAAATACATCTGGATGTTGTTTGATGGTTTCAATGACTGCGGCAGCACTGGCATTGATGACAGCGGTAACGCCACCAGCCTGGGCGTAAAGAACATTGCGTCTTGGTTTGTTTGCTGCTGTTTGCTGATCAGCCTCAGTCACGATAAAAATCCCTTAATATTGATATTGCGCAGATTATAGCGGTTGATTGTGAAATAAATCGTTTTCCGATTATGAATTTTGTATTAATTTGATCTGTTGGTTTTCTACTTTTAAACAGGCCTGGCCATCTAGAAGTTGTTGAATTTGTTCGCCAATCATTAGCTTTCGCCAGCCAGTTAAACTCTCTTCTCTACGAACCAGAGCCAGTAGTTGGCGTTTACTGATCAACTGATTGACGTTTAAATTAAAGTCATCGGCGACCTGATTAATATAGCTCTGCAAATAGCTAATCAACCTGTCTTCATCGGCATCGGTTTTTTTCTCTTTAGGCTCTGGTTTAGGAAAGTTTTCAGGGTCTAAACTGAAGACCTCATCAATGAGCTCAATCCAAATGCTTCCATAGTCTTTTACCGAGGAAGACTTGATTCCCGGAACCTTGTAAAGTGCTTCAACGGTTTTTGGTGGGCGCTTGGCAATGTGTACTATGACATCATCGCTCATCACCCACTTTTTAGGTTGATTGTTTTCAATTGCGTAAGTTTCTCGCCACTCTGCGAGTGTGTTGACGATAGCCCGGTTTTTGGGGCGCAGGCCTTTTAAATTCTTAATCCGGCTGCCAGCGCTGTGCGGGTCGGGTTTATAAAGTGATTCATCCAGCAGTAACTCGCAATCTTCATAGACGGCATCGAGCTGTGGTTGACTCAACTCATCGAGATACTTTTCATATAGCGGCGCTAAATAGCGCACATCATCAAGTGCATACTCAATCTGCTCTTCGCTCAGAGGACGGGCATGCCAGTTGGTTCGAGTCTGTGATTTAGCCAACTCGACATTGAGTTCGGCTTGAATCACGCGAGCAAAGCCAGCGAGTTCACCGTGTTTTTTAAATACAGAAGCAATTTGGGTATCAAAAATGGCTTGAGGCATAACGCCTTCAAGTTGATACAGGACTTCAATGTCCTGCCGTGCTGAATGGAATACTTTGACTATATTACACGAAGCCAGCAGTTTCACCAATGAGTTTAATGGCTTGTCTGATTGGCTTGAATCGAAAATCGCCAGAGGATCAATAATCGCAGTCTCACCGAGACAGGTTTGAATCTGCACCAGACTGAGTTCAGGAAAAAAGGTATCGACTCTGACAAATTCGGTATCAATTGCAAGCCAAGTAATGGCCGGATTTGCTAGAATCTGTTGGCAGTAATCGTCCAATTGGGATTCGGTGGTAACCGATAAGTAGGCTTGGTTTTGCATAACTTATAAAGTTTAAGACCAAGCTTAAACTAGAGCAAGGAATAATCCGTGAAACCACAAAAAATTCATATCTTAGGCATCGCTGGAACCTTTATGGGCGGCATCGCTCAAATCGCCAAAGCGATGGGTCATGAGGTCACTGGCGCTGACAAGGCGATATACCCGCCAATGAGTACTCAACTTGAGCAGGCCGGTATTGAAGTTATGGAGGATGATTCCACTGAGTTTCTTAAAGCCGAGCCGGATGATGTGGTGATTGGCAATGCCAAGAGTAGGGGGCATGCGGCAGTTGAAGCAACCTTGAATGCGCAGCAGTCCTATAACTCCGGGCCGCAATGGCTGGCGGAACAGGTTCTTAAAGACCGTTGGGTAATTGCCGTTGCCGGAACTCACGGCAAAACCTCAACCGCCTCAATGGTCGCTTGGATTCTTGAATTCGCCGATCTTAAGCCTGGATTCTTAATTGGCGGTGTGCCGGAAAACTTTGGGGTTTCGGCACGCCTGG
This sequence comes from Hydrogenovibrio sp. UBA650, assembly GCA_002299245.1. Lineage (GTDB taxonomy): Bacteria > Pseudomonadota > Gammaproteobacteria > Thiomicrospirales > Thiomicrospiraceae > Thiomicrorhabdus. The sequence goes on along the minus strand of DBOI01000129.1, from coordinate 244 downwards.
GTGATGCGCCATTTTTTGTGGTCGAAGCCGATGAATACGACACCGCGTTTTTTGATAAGCGCTCCAAGTTTGTTCACTACCATCCGCGAACTTGTGTGCTGAATAACTTGGAATTTGATCACGCCGATATTTTTGATTCGGTTAAGGATATTCAAAAACAGTTCCACCATTTGGTACGAACAGTTCCAGGCAATGGCTTGATCGTGATGCCGAATGACGATAATCAGCTCAATGAAGTGATCGA
>DBOI01000051.1 GCA_002299245.1 Hydrogenovibrio sp. UBA650 | reverse complement strand
ATTAACTCAACAAACCTTACAGCAACAGGCAACTGATCTAGATGTTATTTTTGAATCAATTCCTCTTATTCTTTTTGTAAAGGATGCAAAAACCAGGGAGTATTTGAGGATGAATGAGGCCTGTGAAAAATTTCTAGGATTGGCGCATAAAGAAGCAGTTGGCAAAAGTGATTATGAAATCCTACCGCAGGAACAGGCCGAGCTTATTACTCAATATGACTCTAAAGCAATTGCAACTGAAGGTATTTACAATATTCCGGAAGAACGAATCCGAACCCCAGAAGGTAATCAATTGGTTCGTACAAAAAGAGTTAAGGTAAATGACATTCATGGTCAACCTAAGTACATTCTAGGAATAGGCGAAAATATTACTCAGCAGAAAAAAGATGAGGTTGCTCTTAAACTCTTTTCCGAAGTAATTGAGAACCTTTCCGAAGGGATTATGATCTGTGATGCTGATGCCAACTTGGTTTATGTAAACCCTGAGTTTGAGTTGATTACCGGTTATCAGTTTGCAGATATTAAGGGTAAGAATCCGAGTTTCCTTCAGTCAGGAAAGCATGGTAAAGAATTCTACCAGGAGATGTGGGACAAGATTACAAACCATGGGAATTGGCAGGGTGAGGTTTGGAATAAAAAAGCCGATGGCAATCTTATCGCCGAGTGGCTTTCAATCAGTTCAATTTTCGATGAAGCTGGCAATGTTGTTAATTACATTGCAGTTTTCAATGATCTTTCCAAAATTAAAGAGAGTGAGGAAGAGCTGCGCTACTTGGCTCATCATGACTCTCTTACGAGGTTGCCTAACAGGGTTTTGTTGAATGATCGTTTAGAGCATGCTCTTGCAAAAATTGCTCACAATGATTCAAAGCTGGCAGTGATCTATTTAGATCTGGATCACTTTAAAAACATTAATGATAGTTTTGGTCACCCGCATGGTGACAAATTGTTACAGGAGGTAGCTAGACGATTGCTTGCTATTGTTAGCGATGCAGATACCGTATCCAGAGTCAGCGGCGATGAATTTGTGGTTCTTTTAGAGGATATTGTTTCAGCAGATGAAGTCTCTTTAGTGGCACAAAGTATTGTTGATAGTTTCAATTCGCCTATCGCGATTGACGATAATGAAATCATGGTTACGACGAGTATGGGAATCGCAATTGCACCAAATGACTGTGATAATTCGGTTGAGTTACTCAAGGTCGCAGATACTGCTCTCTATCGGGCAAAAGACCTGGGGCGAAATACCTTTGAGTTTTATTCTCAAGATATGACGTCATCCAGCTTTGAAACCCTTTTTATGCTCAACTCGCTACACAAAGCACTCGAAAACGACGAGTTTGTACTTCATTATCAACCTCAAATCTACACTAAAATCAGCCAGTTTACAGGTGTTGAAGCTCTACTTAGATGGCAACATCCAGAACTTGGTATGATCAGTCCGGCTAAATTTATTCCTGTGGCAGAGGATTCCGGTCTTATTGTAAGAATTGGCGAATGGGTATTACGAGAGTCTTGTTTCAGGATGAAGCGTTGGCTGGAAATGGAGATGAATATTGACTATATAGCGGTCAATATTTCTCCACGCCAGTTAATGGATAAGAATTTTATTTCTATGGTTGAAAAAGTACTGCATGAAACTGAGCTGCCCGGAGAACATATCGAGTTAGAGATTACCGAAACTCTGGTGATGAAAGATGCCAATTATTCTGAACTATTGGTTCAGTTAAAGCGATTGGGGTTGAGAATATCTATCGATGACTTTGGAACCGGTTATTCATCATTAACACGCTTGAAAAGTCTACCAATTGATAAGTTAAAAATAGATATGTCCTTTATCAAAGGAATTCCGGCAGATCAAAATGATGCGACCATTGTCAAATCAATTATTGGCCTTGCAAAGGGGATGAAACTACAGATCATTGCAGAAGGGGTAGAGACTCAGGCCCAAGCAGTTTTTCTAATGAATAATGGCTGTACTTACGCACAGGGTTATTTCTACTCAAAACCGCTGGAAGCAAAAAAGCTGGAAGGATTAATCGAAAAGCAAAAACGGTTGGGGCTGTCCTAGATAACCCCATTTGTGGTTATCTAGGACAGCCCCTTGAGTTATATCGGTCTCAATAAAGTTGACGTTGTTTAAACCTTCTGCTTGAGCATTTTGTTTAGCTTTTGCCAGCATTCCTGCTGAAATATCAATGCCATCAATTTGCGTTGAAACAAACCATTTGGCAAATTCAAGCGTGGTGTTGCCAGTACCACAAGCAAGATCAAGAATCGATTTTGGTTCAGGATTTTCAGTTGCTGTAAGTTGGACAAGATGCTTAGCGGACTGTTTAAAAAAGTCGATCTGGTCATATACTTCAGCGACCTTTTCAAAGCTAGCGCTCGCATAGTCTTGTGCAGATTTGATCATGATTTAATTCGGCAGCAGAATACTTCCGCTAATGGTAACTTTCAACATACTTTCTCCGGCTTTGACTGTTGGAGAAACCATATCGGCAGAAGCCATTGCCATCTCTGTTCGAGCCATGTATGGACGTGGTTTTTGATAGTTGGGGGTGTTGATATTGGTTTCAATAATTTTATAGCTTGGTGCCATAAATCCCTGAGCAATCCGGTTGGCTCGTGTTCTGAAGCTATGAATGGCGCGATCCGTAAGTTTTGCCATGATCTCTTTTTTGAGCTCAGTAGACACGCCAAACTGCATAGATTGATAGGCCAGATAAGGTTGTATCTTTGCAAGAATTTTTACCAGGCCAGGCTTATTTTCCAAGGTGAGTATCAAGTTCTGCGAGCCTCGCCAATGGCTGATTACAGATTTCTTGTAAACCGGGTGAATATTGTACTGAGTGGTCTCGGTTAAAATATCTGGATATGTTTTTAGCGCTCTGATCGCTGCCTGCATCTGTTGATTGATTTCATTGGCAACCGTTTGCGCAGAGGTGCCTTCCGCTACTCTGGTAAAGGTAATGGAGATACTGTCATTGGCAACATTTTGGGACTCAGTGATTGAGAAGTTTACTTTGTTCCCCTGCCATTTTTCTGCAGCAAAGAGCTGCTTTGATAAAACTAAAAAACAAATAGCCAGGAGCAAACTTAGTGAGCTTGATAAGTGGAAAACTTTTGATGAGTAGCGAGCCGCTGCATTTGTCATGATTATCTCCCCATGGATAATATTGGCTGCATTGATTATAGCTTCTGATTTTATTTGAGATGTTATAATTTTTGCAGTTTTGGCTTTGTCGCTTTTAGCATTTTAGTGTTTGGCGTTGTTTGATAAATAACTTTCTGACTAAGTGTCAGAAAACCCGATTTTGGAACTTTTCTCATTTATGGCTACAGATTCCCCCTCTGTCATGAGCCCTGTTGAAAGGCGAGCAGCCTTTTCCGTAGCGGGTATCTTCTCTACCCGAATGCTTGGCTTATTTATGATCTTTCCAGTTTTTGCACTATTTGCAGAAGCTGAATTCAGCAATATTACAGGCCTGCAAATTGGTATTGCCATTGGTATTTACGGTTTGACTCAGGCCGCCTTGCAAATACCTTATGGAATGCTGTCAGATCGATTTGGGCGTAAGCCGCTGATTATGATTGGCATGCTGATTTTTATGATTGGTTCAATTGTCTGTGCATTGGCTGACTCTATAGAGATGATGATACTTGGGCGTGCAATTCAGGGGATGGGAGCAGTTGCCGCGGTTTTGATGGCCTCAGTTGGTGACCTTGTGACAGAGCCATTTAGATTAAGAGCCTTATCAATTGTTGGGATTACCATTGGGCTATCTTTTACCTTGTCTTTGGTCGCCGGTCCTATCTTGGCAAATTGGTTTGGGGTTAGAGGTATTTTCTGGGCAACCGCAGGTCTGGCGATTGTGAGTATGCTACTGGTTAAATTTGC
>DBOI01000171.1:7152-10665 GCA_002299245.1 Hydrogenovibrio sp. UBA650 | reverse complement strand
CGCGCTTCATAAACCTGGTAATCATCAATAATAAAGTCTTTACGGATAATCGGCAGGTCAACCGCTTCACGCACCTGTTGCAAATACTCATTTGATCCTTGGAAAAAATCTTTATCCGTCAATACTGAAAGACAGGCCGCGCCATTTTCTTCATAGCTCTTAGCAATTTCAACCGGATCAAAAGGCTCGCGCAAAACACCTTTACTTGGCGAGGCCTTTTTAATCTCGGCAATCACCGCCGACTTTCCATCATCCAATTTCGCCTGTAATGCATCGGCAAAACCACGGGTTGGTGACGTAGTCATCATCATCGCTTTCTGCTTCATCTCGCGCAGTGGAATCTTGTCGCAGCCTTCTTGGATTTCTTCCATTTTTCGGAAAATGATTTTTTTAAGAATTGTAGGGGTTGAACTCATTTGATGTCTTTCCAGTCTAGATAAGTTTTTCTGTCTTCTTTTTTCAGATAGCTGCTCAGGTACAAACCGGATTGAAACCAGGGCGATGGTTCCAATTACAGCCAGCATAATTTGTAAATTTGGTCGGCCACTTAATATTATTATCGAAGCGCTGAAGGTAATTAAAATTACAATCATGGCACGTTTCTTACTTTTTTTAGAAATCGTTCTATCGACTTCCCAGCGTCGTAAGTCTTCGCCAAAATAGCGATTATTTAACAGGGCTTGATGAAACCTCGGCGAACTCCGGGCAAAAAACCAGGCCGCCAAAATCATAAACGGAGCTGTTGGCAACAGTGGTAAAAACGCGCCAATCACACCAATAACAAACGACAAGATTCCGCCGAGTAGATATAGCTGACGCTTAACCAGATGAATCATCGGTCTATTCCTGTTTTAACAGGCCTGTAAAATTTGTCTTAGGTAAAGGATTGTGTCTTGGCGATAAACTCATTAAGCTTGGCTTGCGCCAACCCATCGGCAATGACTTTACGCGCTAAACAAACACCATCAGCATAGGTTTCTGCCAAGCCAGCGACATAAAGAGAAGCACCTGCATTCAAGCAAACAATATCTTTTGCCGCCGAGTCTGCATTGGCAAACACCGAACGAATAATATTAATACTCTCCTGCGCAGATTCCACCGCAAGGTCATTCAGGTTCGCGTGATCCATATCGTGTTCAGACGGATCAATTTCCCACTCGGTAATCTTGCCAGCTTTAAGCTCGGCAACAAAGGTTTTGCTGGCAATACTGACTTCATCTAGCCCATCTTCCGCATGGACAACCATTACATGTTTAGAACCCAAGCGCTGAAGCACCTTGGCAAACACCGTGGTTAGTGACTTGTCATAAACCCCAATAACCTGAGAAGGCGCGCCTGCCGGATTTGTCAGTGGTCCAAGCATATTGAAGATAGTACGCACCCCCATCTCTTTTCTTGGACCAATCACATGCTTCATGGCACTGTGATGCGCCGGTGCAAACATGAAGCCAACTCCGGTTTCATCGATACATTCACCAACTTGATCGGGTGTAATGGTTAAATCTACGCCTGCGGCTTCCAGTACATCGGCACTACCCGACTTACTTGAAATTGAGCGGTTACCGTGTTTAGCAACCGTGCCACCTGCTGCGGCTACAACAAACGCTGAGGCTGTTGAAATATTAAAGGTATTGGCACCATCGCCACCCGTACCGCAAGTATCCACCAATTTAGACTTATCCTCAATGCGAACCGGCGCAGCAAGCGCACGCATTACATGAACCGCAGCAGTAATCTCTTCAATAGTTTCGCCCTTCATTCTCAAAGCAGTCAAAATTGCACCAATCTGTGCAGGAGTTGCTTTGCCTGACATCAGCTTATGCATGACCGACTCCATCTGCTCGGCGTGAAGTTCCTGTCTGTTTAGCAACTGTTCTAAAGCGGCCTTTAATTCCATTGCAAACTCCTACTTAGTGCTATTTTGTTGAATAAAATTTCTGAGCATTTGGTGGCCTTGATCGGTCAAGATAGACTCTGGGTGAAACTGCACACCTTCAATCGCAAACTCTTTATGGCGTACACCCATAATTTCATCGAGATCACCGTTTTCATCTTGAGTCCAAGAGGTGACCTCTAAACAGTCTGGCAATGAGGCTTGCTCAATTACCAGCGAGTGATAACGAGTGGTCTGCACCGGGTTTGGCAGGCTTGCAAACATGCCTTGATCCTTATGATAAACCGGTGAAGTTTTACCGTGCATCACTTCTTTGGCGCGAATAATATTACCGCCAAACGCCTGACCAATACTCTGGTGGCCAAGGCAAACACCCATAATAGGAATCTTACCGGCAAAGTGTTTAATTGCTTCTACAGAAATACCGGCCTCAGTTGGGGTACACGGGCCTGGAGAAATCACCAGATATTCTGGGTTCATTTTCTGAACGGTTTCAATATCAATCTGGTCGTTACGGTAAACTTTAACATCCTGACCAAGCTCACCAAAATACTGAACCAGGTTGTAGGTAAAAGAGTCGTAATTATCAATCATTAACAACATAGCTAAAATCTCTTGTCTTATTTGCCTGATTCAGGGTTTTTGGTTTTCATACCCTCAGTAACAAATTGCGCCGCACGGAAAATCGCACGACCTTTATTCATAGTCTCGTCCCACTCAAGTTGCGGTACCGAGTCGGCAACAATACCTGCTCCAGCCTGTACAAAGAGTTTGTTATTTTTGATAACCGCAGTACGAATCGCAATCGCTGTATCCATATTACCGTGCCAACCAAGATAACCGACCGCACCGGCGTAAACACCGCGCTTAACTGGCTCCAACTCATCAATAATTTCCATTGCGCGAATCTTAGGTGCTCCAGAAACCGTTCCCGCCGGAAAAGTTGCACGCAGAACATCCATTGCAGTCATACCCTCTTTGGCCTGACCGTTGACATTAGAGACAATGTGCATAACGTGAGAGTAGCGCTCAACAATCATTTTTTCGGTCAACTCTACCGAGCCAACTTGAGCAATTCTGCCCACATCGTTACGGCCTAAATCAATTAGCATTAGGTGTTCAGCGAGCTCTTTAGGGTCATTCAGCAGGTCTTGTTCCAGCGCCTTGTCTTTTTCTTCGGTCACACCACGGCGGCGAGTTCCCGCAATTGGTCGCACCGTAACTTGGTTATCTTCCAGACGCACCAGGATTTCCGGCGAAGAGCCGACAATCTGCAAGTCACCCATATCAACAAAATACATATATGGCGATGGGTTCAAATAACGCAGTGCGCGATAAAGATCAATTGGTGACGCATTAAAGTCCACCGACATCTGTTGTGAAATTACCACCTGCATGGCATCACCAGCAAGAATGTACTCTTTGATGCTAGAAACCGCATCTTTGAAGTTTTGCTCACCAAAACTAGAGACAAAATCTTGCTCAGTGATCACCTTATCTGCTGCCTCATCAACTGGCATTGGCATTGGCTGACTCAATAGAGTTTGCAACTCATCCAAGCGAGCTTCGGCTTTAATATAAGCATCTACGTCAGCCAAATCAGCATGCACAATAACATG
>DBOI01000171.1:0-6773 GCA_002299245.1 Hydrogenovibrio sp. UBA650 | reverse complement strand
TCAATATCCGGAGCCTGAATATCATCTTGTTCTGGCGTGCTGTTTTTTAAGCGCTCTTCAACAAAACGAACCGTGTCGTAGCCAAAGTAACCAACCAGTCCACCGTTAAACAGCGGCATGCCTTCCTGTTCAAAGACCTTAAACTGGTTTTGATAGGCTTCAACCCAAGCCAGAGGATCATCGGCAACCTGTTTTTGTACCAACTCATCGCCAACAAACTCAGAGATTTGATTGCCTGAAATCTGAATACGGCGCTCACACGGCATACCAATAATAGAATAACGCCCCCACTTATCGCCACCCTGCACTGATTCAAGCAGGTAGGTGTAATCCCCCTTGGCAAGTTTGTGATACACACTCAATGGCGTGTCATAGTCAGAGAGAACCGTGCGCATTACCGGCGCTTTGGTATAGCCCTGACTGGCGAGATCAGCAAAATATTGGTCGTTCATGTCTATTGCTCTGATTGTTTATTTCGTTCTTTGTAATCTAAGTACTTAAACAGAATTGCTCTGCGTATACCAGCTAAAGAACACCAAATAGGTTTGGTTATTTCAAGAAACAGTGTTTTTAAAAAATTCACAGGCCTGCCAAATAATTTTTAAGCTCTGCGAAAGAGTCCATTACGACATCCGGTTTATAATCACGAATATCTTCGCCGTGGTTATAACCGTAGGTCATACAGAAAATGTGAAAGCCTGCCGCTCGCGCCGCTTTAACATCGGATTTTGAGTCACCGATCATCAGCGCATTTTCAGGTTCAACACCTAATAGGTTTGCAGCGTGCAATAAAGGCATTGGATCCGGTTTCTTCTTTTCACAAGTATCACCGGAAACAATGACTTCAAAGTAATCGTGCAGACCTTTATCTTTTAACAGCGGTAGCGTAAAAGCTTCTGCTTTATTGGTCACACAAGCCAGACGATAACCCTGAGCCTGCATCCATTCTATACCTTCAATTACACCATCATAAACGCAACTGCGCTGCGAGGTGTTGTCTTTATATAGCTCTAAAAAAATCGGCAGGGCTTTTGCCATTAGCTCTGGTTCTGGCATACCGTCAACAGAGTTAATTAAGGCGCGTTCAGTTAGGCGCTCAACACCGTTACCCACCCAGTTGCGAACAGCGGCTTCACCACGTACTGGCATATCCAACTGCTTCATAGTTTCATCAACACAGTAGGCCAAATCCGGCACACTGTCGATTAGGGTTCCATCCAAATCAATCAGGACAAAACCAGGCTTAAACTTTTCCATAATGTAGTTCTTGTAATTATATTTGTATTATTTCTAAAACCAGAAAACGCCGGGCCTCTACTGAAGCGCCAGCGTTCTCGAAAATGATTTTGATATGGTTAATTAGGCTTTTGCAAGCTCATCGCGCATTTGCTGAATAACCGTGTCATAACGGTTTGCATCATTTGCGTTAGCTTTTCCAAAAATACCTGAACCTGAAACAAAAGTATCACATCCTGCCGCTGCCACTTCAGCGATGTTCTCAACCTTAACACCACCATCGATTTCCAAACGGATATCACGACCAGATTCATCAATCATCTTACGCGCTGCTTTCAATTTCTCAAGCGCTTGAGGGATGAAAGACTGACCACCGAAACCAGGGTTAACAGACATGATCAAAATCATATCGATCTTATCCATTACATGGTCAAGATAGTGAAGAGGAGTGTGAGGGTTAAAGACCAGACCGGCTTTACAATCCATCTCTTTGATCATCGCCAAAGAACGATCAATATGCTCAGAAGCTTCAGGATGGAAAGTCACATAATCTGCACCAGCATTGATGAAGTCAGGAATAAGACGATCAACCGGTTTTACCATTAGGTGAACATCGATTGGCGCCTTAACATCTTCACGAACCATAAAGTTTTTAAGAGATTCACACACTAGCGGACCGATTGTTAGGTTAGGTACATAATGGTTATCCATTACGTCAAAGTGAACCACATCAGCACCCGCTGCGATAACATCTTTTACGTCTTTACCAAGCTGAGCAAAATCAGCTGAAAGGATAGACGGAGCGATCCAATTTTCTTTTTTAGACATGTTCGACACCTTATAAATTAATACGTTCAAAAAATAGTTCGTGCATTTTAACAGTATCCATTAAAATGGCAAAAAACTTTGGTGATATTGAGCCGGGTTTATAACCCGAAATAAAACACTCTAATGCTCAATATTTGGGAGAGAACGATTAAATGACCGATTACGACATTCAAGAAGAGTCTTCAGACAATAAAAAAAGCAAAGACTTTTCTCATTTACGCAAAGAGCAAAAACGTCCTCGACGAGATATTATTCTCGGTGAAGCAATCCATATCACCGAGTACGTAGGCCTGTTGATTATTACCATCGCCACCATATTTGCTGCTGGTGGCGAAGTGGCTACCATGATTGAGCAAAGATCTGTCTCACTTGGTGACTTACTTTTGCTATTCCTCTATCTCGAGGTTTTAGCCATGATCGGCATCTACCTCAAATCTGGTAAGCTGCCGATCCGTTTTCCAATCTATATCGCCATTGTCGCTTTATCGCGACTATTAATATTAGATTTAAAAGAGCTCACTGAGTGGCAGATGATTGCGATTGCTGGAACCATTACGCTATTAACGTTGGCCGTGTTAATTCTGCGCTACGGCCACAATAAAATGCCTTACATACTGAACCGACGCAAAGACGATTAGGAAAAAATATGCACGCTTTATACGAATCCAATTTGACTAGTTTACCTCTGATCGGAAAGGGAAAGGTTCGGGATATTTACGATATTGATGAACAGCACATATTGATTGTTACCACTGACAGAATCTCTGCTTATGATGCGATTTTGCCAACACCAATTCCGGGCAAAGGCCGTATTCTGACTGAGACCGCGCAGTTTTGGATGAAAAAAACCCAAGACATTTTGCCAAATCAACTCGCCGATGAAATAAAACTTTCTGACTACCTAACCCCGGAAGAGCTTAAAGAGCTCGATGGCCGCGGAATGATTGTAAAAAAGCTCAAACCTCTACCTGTGGAAGCCATTGTTCGCGGTTACTTGGTTGGTTCAGGCTGGAAAGAGTACCAAGCATCACAAAGTGTTTGCGGTATCAGCCTACCAGAAGGACTGGAACAAGCAGCGCAACTTCCTACCCCTCTATTCACTCCTTCAACCAAAGCCGAACAAGGTGACCACGATGAAAACATCAGCTTTGAACAACTGGTTGAAATTATGGGGGAAGAAAAATCCAATCAAGTTCGCGACCTGAGTATTCAGCTCTATAAAACCGCTGCTGAATTTGCGATTGAGCGCGGGATTATTATTGCCGACACTAAATTTGAATTTGGTGAGGATGCAGACGGCACTATCTACCTAATTGATGAAGCCCTCACCCCAGACAGTTCACGTTTTTGGCCGGCCTCCAGTTATGAGACCGGTAAAAACCCGCCAAGTTTTGATAAACAGTATATTCGCGACTATCTCGACAGCCTTGACTGGGATCGCAATCCAGACAATGCGCCAGAACTACCAGAAGATGTGGTCGCTAAAACCTTTGAAAAATATCAAGAAGCTCAATCGCGTTTAATGGAAAACCTCTAACTCTTCTGTTATGAGTAACTCTACAAATAAAACCACCAATCCAATATACCGGCCTGGTGGTTTTTTTATTACCGGCACCGATACCGAAATCGGCAAAACCTATGCCGCCGGCTGCATTGCCCACACTCTGATTCAACAGGGCTACACAGTCACACCTCACAAACCCATTGCCTCAGGCTGCATCAAACATGCCAGTGGCACTTTATTTAGTGAAGATGCTGAGTTTTTACAACAGGCCTGTCAAACTGAGCAAGATCAAATTCAAATTTGCCCCTACCAGTTTGAACCGCCTATTTCTCCGCAAACCGCAATTAAGCAAGCAGGCCTGTCAATTTCGATACAAGATTTGGTTGAGGCCTGTCATTTACCAACAACCATTGAAGAGCATAGTCTGCATTTAGTGGAAGGAGCTGGTGGCTTTATGTCACCAATTTGCTCAGATGGTTTAAACAGAGACCTGGCTATTGCACTGAATTTTGCAGTTATTCTGGTAGTAAAAAATCAACTCGGTTGTATCAACCACGCTCTTCTGAGCATTGAAGCCATAAAAAATACAGGCCTGCAAATTCACAGTATTATTCTCAACTTCGCAGACCAAAAAGATTATTCAGCAGGCCTTGAAGATTGGACAGATATTCCAATACACAAACTAAACTATCAAGCAGATAAAAAGCTGCAAGTTCTGCAAGACTTTCAAGTCTAAACCTACATTATGAAAATATCGGATCAGCTATGACTTCAGAAAAAACAGCAAACCAGAACTTCCGAATTGAAACCAGCATCCATAATGGCATAGAGAGAATAAGCTACTATCCTGAAATCCCAAATCAAAAACCAGCCTTGTTGTTCCAACATGGAATGTGGCATGGTGCTTGGTGCTGGAGTCAATGGCAAACGATATTTGCTGAGCTCGGCTGGGAATCTCATGCTATTAGTCTGCCGGGACATGGCGCATCTGAACAGCAAGGTTCAAATCAATTTAAAACTATGGGCCAGTATCTTTCGGTTCTAAGTAATGAAATTGATCGCTTTCCACAAAAGCCAATCCTAATTGGCCACAGTATGGGTGGCGCTTTAACTCAGTGGTATCTAAAGAAAATAGCCGATGATCTGCCTGCCGTTATCTTCCTAGCCGCTTGGACATCGCACAGCACATTTGCCGACGGCACAACTCTGCATTTAAAAAGAGACCCGTTTGCTTTCTTTCTCTCTGGCATTAGCATGTCTTCGACTCCATTTATTCGCAATGCTGAATCCGTTGCATCGATGCTTATCTCAAATGATGCACTCTATGTCTGCAGAAGAGTTAAAACAGAAATTGGTAAAAGAGTCAGGCCTGGTACTGTCACAACACAACCCGCCTCTCTGGTCACCAAAGAAAAATATCAATACGCCCTCTCTCTGGGTTGCCGCAGAAAATGATGCTGTTATTACTGTAAAAGGGGCAAAAAAACCTGCTGAATTCTACGGTTCAGATTATCTTGAAATCCCCAACAGTGCACATAACCTAATGATGGAAAACAGCCACAAAGATACCGCAAACAAGCTGCACCAGTGGTTAATGTCAAAAACCTCAACATAATGACCAATATAATTGATCAGAAGCTTTTTGCTGACTGATGGCAGCATAATTGCAGGATAATGGCCGGATAGTGTCAGACCCATGTCATGTTAATGACAGGTCCAATCGCGGAAACCATTAATACAATGGCCTTTCAATTTCTCAACCCTGAAAGGTACAAATATGAGTAACGATGTGAAGTTAAGTAGCCAAAAAATACAAAAATTAAGACATGCAAAATGCTGGAGTCAGGAAGAACTGGCGACGGCAAGTGGATGGAGCGTAAGGACTATTCAGCGAATTGAAAAAACTGGCAATGCCTCTTTGGAATCGACAAAGGCGCTGGCTTCAGTTTTTAACATTACCCCAGATGATCTTCAGGAATTAAGTGGTGTTGAGCATGTGACATTTAGTTTTATACTCAAGTACTCCTGGTTAGCCGCTTTTGCAATTGCTAGTATTCTTTTTGGCCTTTGGATTGTCGATATTCTGATCCCTACTTTAAAAGGCGCTGATTTTAGCCAGCAATATCAATTACATGTTGATTTCCGATACTTGGATTTTGGTGGTCTCAGTTTTATTTTGGGTTTTTTGCTACTTGGTCTAAATATTTGGCTAGAACACATATCAAAGAAAAAACTGCTCGATAAGGCATTCCATAACAGCCAGTAATATCGGCAAAAAGCCTGTTTTCGACTTGAGGGGCTTTGGTCGCGAAGCGACCATTGCATGTTATTTAAAACTCAAAATGCGCTTTATTCGAGTTTGCCTACACCAACAAAACCAACCATACGCGATATAAGGCCATTTTCTTGTTCTACAAAGTACTGGCCATATTGAGTTTGTTCAGAACCGTCAGGTCCAATACCACTGAAAGCTACCGTAGAGCGAGTCATACCATTGCTTGTATCGCTTGCAACCACCTTTGCAGCCCAACCTGGCGCGTTTGCACTAAACATACCGACATAGTCACTTAGGGTGTTAATTCCTTGAATAGTGTCAGAGGTGCGAGGGTCATCGTACTGAATCGCTTCTGTTACAGCACTGGTAATTTTCTCAAGCCGAGCTTTGGGGTCTTCGATTTGCCAGGCTTCAAAAAAAGCTGAAATGTAATCTGACATATTAATCTCCTGATATGGCTAAATTAGTTCTATTAAAAAGGCGGTGATTAGGAGCCTAAACCGGCACATAAAGCGTCCCTGAACGCGGGGTAGATTTCCGGATTTTAAGTTTGTGATAATATAGCACAAACCTAAAAAGCAACTGTGCTCAACTGGTTATGACTAATCGCAATGCCAGCTAAAACCGGCCTAATGATAGTACTCGGCATTCCACTCCTAATCACTTTTTAAAAACAACTCTAAGTAATATGAAGATTAAACCATCCATCAATAGAATCGTTCTCTACACCAAAGATATAGAGAGAATGGTTGAATTCTATACAAAGCACTTTGATTTCAAGTCTCATACAGAAGCAGGGGATAGAATAATCGAGCTCATTTCACCTAATGGCGGCGTAAGCCTACTGCTTCACCCTGCAGCTAAAACAGCAAAACAGGGACAAAACTGCGTTAAGTTGGTTTTTGATGTTCCTGAATTCAGATAATAAAC
>DBOI01000130.1 GCA_002299245.1 Hydrogenovibrio sp. UBA650 | reverse complement strand
TATACCTCTGTTCAAAGGTAATAAAAGCTCTTCAAGTTCAACAAACTCGGATTTATGCGAAAAATTACGACAAATTTGAGTGGTTTGTTACAATCAGCTGAGTTTAAGATTGTTATTGGACCAGATGCTTGAAAAGAATGATTAAAGCCGCTGCAACTGTGGGCAGCATGACGATGATATCGCGTCTTCTCGGGTTTGCTCGGGACGTGATTATTGCCCGCTATTTTGGTGCATCCATGGGGGCGGATGCATTTTTTGTGGCCTTTAAAATTCCAAACTTCTTCCGTCGGCTGTTTGCTGAAGGCGCTTTTTCACAGGCCTTTGTTCCGGTACTCGCTGAAGCCAAAGAAAAAAGAGAGCATAGTGCTGTAAAGCACTTGGTTAATGCAATCAGTTTTCGACTGGGCGGTATTCTGTTGATTTTAACTGCTTTTGGCGTGTTTGGCTCATCACTGTGGATGATGGTTTTTGCCCCTGGGTTTATGGACGATCCTGTCAAATTTGATTTAGCCGCAGATATGCTGGCAATTACTTTTCCCTATCTATTGTTGATCTCACTGGTGGCTTTTTCTTCAGCCATTATGAATACCTATAACCAGTTTGCCGTCCCAGCATTCACGCCGGTTTTTTTGAATTTGGTGTTGATTAGCTTTGCTGTTTGGGTTTCACCTTTGCTGGACGTGCCTGTTATGGCTCTGGCTTGGGGAGTCTTGGTTGCGGGCGTGGTACAACTTCTATTTCATCTGCCTTTCCTATATAAGCTCGATCTACTGCCACATCCGAGTCGAAAAACCGATCCTGGTGTTGGTGAAGTCAAGCGCCTGATGCTGCCGGCTCTGTTTGGAGTGTCTGTGGCTCAGATCAACTTATTGATAGATACGGTTCTGGCTTCGTTTTTAGTGACTGGTTCGGTTTCATGGCTCTACTATTCTGATCGCCTAATGGAATTCCCTCTAGGGGTCTTTGGTGTTGCCTTGGCCACTGTCGTTTTACCAGGCCTGTCAAAAAAAGCAGCCAATCAAGATTGGCAAGGTTTTCAGCACGATTTGGATAGTGCTTTGAGACTCGTTTTATTGATTGGTTTACCTGCGACTCTAGGCTTGTTATTACTTGCTCAACCTATGGTAGCAACTTTGTTTTTTTACGGTGAATTTACCGCACACGATACCAATATGGCTTCGATGAGTTTGATGGCCTATTCATTTGGCCTGCTTGGTTTTATTCTGGTTAAGATTCTCGCACCCGCTTTCTACGCACGAAAAGATATGAAAACACCGGTCAAAGTCGCCGTGGTTGCCTTAGTAACCAATATTATTTTTAACCTTATTCTAATTGGTCCTTTTGCTCATGTAGGCCTGGCTGCAGCAACCACGATTTCAGCTTTTGTCAATGCAGGCCTGTTGTATTGGTATTTGCAAAAACAAGGCGTCTTTAAACCGCTAGAAGGTTGGGCAAAACTCTTTTTGCAGGTGGCTTTAGCCAATACTGCAATGGTTGTCTTTTTGCTCTATTTCACACCGGCGGTTTCAGTGTGGCACGGCTTTGATGTCTGGAATCGACTTTTATGGCTTTCTGGGCTGGTTTTGGGCGGAATGCTAATCTATTATTCGGTTCTATCTGTTCAGGATTTAAATTTAAAAAGCCTGTTAAAAAAATAATCATAATTCCTGTCTTATGAACTTTTTAGGTAAATCCTTTAAATCCTTGGATATTTAGCAGTTATAAAGCACGCTAATAGGCTATAATTAATCGTTTTTTCAAACTGATTAAAATCGTATTTATGCAGTTAATTCGCGGGCTTCACAATTTAGATCGTTTTAAAGCTGATTTGGCAGCAGGTTGCGTCTTAACAATTGGTAACTTTGATGGTGTACATCTTGGCCACCAACAGGTACTCAACAAGGTTCACCAGCAGGCTGAAAAGCTAGGCATTCCCAGCGTGGTAATGATTTTTGAGCCTTTGCCAATCGAGTTTTTCACTCCCAAAAAAGCGCCTGTAAGATTGATGAACCTGCGAGAAAAATTGCAGGCCTTTGCCGAGACGGAGGTCGATTATGTGCTCTGTGTACGTTTTAACCAGAAATTTGCAGGCCTAACCGCTGAAGAGTTTATTCAACAGGTACTTTTGGATGGCTTGAACGTCAAAGATTTAGTTATTGGTGATGACTTCTGTTTTGGTAAAGGCCGCACCGGTAATTTTGAGCTTTTACAGAAGGCTGGTGATAAGCACGGTTTTACGGTTGATGATATGCGTACCTATGAAATGGATGCCGAGCGAGTCAGTTCAACAAGAATTAGAGCGGCATTGGCTAGAGAAGAGATGCAAAATCCAGATTTGGATGAAGCGAAACGTCTGTTGGGTAAAGACTTCCGCTTTGATGGCCGAGTGATTCATGGCCAAAAACTGGGGCGTACGATTGGATTTAGAACTCTAAACTTGAACCCTAAGCGAATCCAGATGCCGGTTCAGGGAGTATTTGCGGTTGAAGTTGATGGTATTGCTGACAGACCCTGGCCCGGTGTTGCCAACTTGGGGCTGCGCCCGACAGTAGATGGCGTTCGCCCATCAATTGAAGTCCACCTGTTTAATTGGGATAAAGACCTTTACGGTAAACATGTCGGTGTGACTCTAGAGAAGTTTATTCGTCCAGAAATGAAATTTAACGGTATTGATGCGCTGAAAAAACAGATTGCCGAAGATGCCCAGAAAGCAAAAGATTTTTTTAATATTTAATTTTATATTTAACCTTTAGTGAAGTTAAAAATGGCTGATTATAAATCCACATTGAACCTACCTGAAACAGATTTTCCAATGCGCGGAAATCTACCTAACCGTGAGCCTGCTCAAGTTGAGAAATGGCTTTCTGGCGAGCTGTATCAAACCGTTCGTGAGCATATGGCGGGGCGCCCTAAGTTTATTTTACACGATGGCCCTCCATACGCGAATGGTGATATTCACATTGGTCACGCGGTAAATAAAGTTCTCAAGGATATGATTGTTAAATCTAAAGGTCTGAGCGGGTTTGATGCGCCGTTTGTTCCGGGTTGGGACTGCCATGGCCTGCCGATTGAGCTCAATGTAGAGAAGAAGAAAGGTAAAGTTGGTCAAAAAATTGGTGCCACCGAGTTTCGTCAGGCCTGTCGTGACTATGCGCAGAAGCAGGTTGATGGGCAGATGGCTGACTTTCAGCGCCTGGGGGTAATGGCAGACTGGGAAAACCCATATCTAACCAAAGACTTTAAATTTGAAGCCGACGAAATCCGTGCCTTGGCTAAGATCATTGACAACGGTCACTTGGTAAAAGGTACCAAGCCGGTTTATTGGTCGGTAGGAGGTCGCTCTGCGTTAGCTGAAGCTGAAGTTGAGTATGAGAATAAACGATCTAAATCAATCGATGTACGTTTCAGGGTCGTTGATGAAGCTGCTTTTTTTGAGCGCTGCCACCATGTCGAAGATCATACCGGTGAAGGTCCGCTTTCAGTTGTGATTTGGACAACTACGCCTTGGACACTGCCTGCCAACCAGGCGGTATCGATCAACCCTGAATTAGAATACTCAGTGGTTCAGGTTGAGGGAGAGCATGGCCCTGAGCGTCTGTTCCTTGCGGAAGCCATGATTAAAGATTCGATGGATAAATGGGGCTTTGATAACTACAAAGTGATCGCCTATGGTCGCGGAGATCAGTTTGATCTGATTCGTCTTAATCATCCTTTCTATGAGCGTATCGTGCCACTGATTCTGGGTGACCACGTTACCACTGAAGCCGGTACGGGTTGTGTTCATACAGCACCAGGCCATGGTGTGGACGATTTCCAAGTTGGTTTGAAGTATGATCTAGAAGTGGATTGTCCGGTAGATGGCAATGGTAACTATGTCACCGGTACGCCGCTGTTTGAAGGTGAGAACGTTCTTAAGGTGGATGATCATGTGATTGAGGTGCTTAAAGAGCACAAATCTTTAGTCCACATCGAAGTGATTGAGCACAGCTACCCACACTGTTGGCGAACTAAAACCCCACTGATATTCCGCGCCACACCACAGTGGTTTATCTCTATGACCGAAGCCGGTTTGAGAGATCAAGCGGTTGGAGCTATCCCTAATGTGGAATGGATTCCTGAATGGGGGCAAAACCGTATTGAAGGTATGATTGAAGGCCGTCCAGACTGGTGTATCTCACGTCAGCGTTTCTGGGGTGTGCCAATCACCATCTTTGTTCACAAGGTAACGGGTGAAATGCACCCGCGTACTACTGAGTTGATGGAAGATATTGCCAAAATGGTCGAACAGAAGTCAATTGATGCTTGGTATGATCTAGACCCTGCAACGCTGCTTGGTTCAGAAGCTGATGACTATGAACGCGTAACTGATATCTTGGATGTCTGGTTTGATTCAGGTATCACTCACCACGCGGTTTTGGGCCAGCGCGATGAACTGCATGCTCCGGCTGATTTGTATCTGGAAGGTTCTGACCAGCACCGCGGTTGGTTCCAATCTTCACTTTTAACCGCTCTGGCAACTGATGGGCAAGCGCCGTACAAGCAGGTATTGACGCACGGATTTACCGTTGATAAAGACGGTAAGAAGATGTCGAAATCGAAGGGTAATGTGGTTGCACCTCAACAGATAGCCAATAAACTGGGTGCGGATATTCTGCGTCTGTGGATCTCCGCTGCGGACTACCGTTATGAGATGACGGTCTCTGACGAGATTATTAGTCGTACCGCTGACGCTTATCGTCGTATTCGTAATACTTCGCGTTTTTTACTTGCCAATATCAATGGCTTTAATCCTGAAAAAGATATGGTCGCTTATGATGACTTACTGCCACTTGATAAGTGGGCGATTGGTCATGCAGCAAAACTGCAAAAAGAGATTATTGAAGCTTATGACAGCTACAACTTCCATCACATCTATCAGACAGTGACTCACTTCTGTTCAATCGAGTTGGGCTCGTTCTATCTGGATGTGATAAAGGATCGTCAATACACTTGTCAGGCAGATGGATTACCGCGTCGTTCTGCGCAGACGGCTCTGTATCATATTGTTGAGGCTTTGACTCGATGGATTGCGCCAATCTTAAGCTTTACTGCTGAAGAGATTTGGCAGGCACTACCGGGCGACCGTTCAGAGACAGTGTTTGTGGCTACTTGGTATGAAGGTTTGACTGAACTTGATGAGTCTATAGAAATGAACTCTGCCTACTGGGAAGAGATGATTAATGTACGTTCAGCCGTTTCTAAACAGCTTGAGCAATTGCGTAACGACAAGGTGATTAAAGGTTCTCTAACTGCTGAGGTCACTCTGTATTGTGAAGATGAGCTGTATACTAGTTTAGATAAACTTGGCGATGAACTGCGTTTTGTACTGTTAACCTCTGAAGCTAATGTTAAGCCTATTGCTGACAAATCAGATAGTGCTGCTAAATCTGACATGAACGGTTTATCGATTTATGCCTGTGCAACCAACAAAAAGAAATGTGAGCGTTGTTGGCACTACAGTGATGATGTTGGTGTTAACCCTGAATATCCGGATCTTTGTCAGCGTTGTATCGATAATGTTTTTGGGGATGGTGAAACGCGCAACTTCGCCTAAAACTAGGTTTTAGGCGTGAGCTAAATAACGTTTATAAAACTTTTTGTGAAACTCAGATGCAGGTTTTGTGAATTGTCTTTGAGTTCCTAACGACGGCTTTATATCAAAATTGATTAGTAATAAATTAAGAAATTGGATATGACAAACCTTTCTAGTACTGCTGTAAAAACCCTGTGGATTGCCGCTATCGTTTTAATCTTGGATCAGCTTACCAAGTGGTGGGCTGTTAGCAGTTTAACTCTGGGAGAGCCGGTAGCGGTAATTTCTAACTTAAACTGGACTTTGGCTTATAACTATGGCGCTGCATTTAGTTTTCTGGCCGATATGGGTGGTTGGCAGCGTTGGTTCTTCAGCGGGTTAGCCTTTGTGGTTTCTACCATTTTAATAGTCTGGCTTTATAAGCTTCCACAAAAACTCACTGCCGAAGTCTGGGGCATTAACCTGGTTCTAGGCGGTGCAATCGGCAATGTGATTGACCGAGTTCTAGAAGGCAGAGTCACAGATTTTATCGATTTTTATATTGGAAACTGGCACTATGCAACATTCAATGTTGCGGATATGGGAATCGTTGCAGGAGCAGGCCTGTTAATTTTGTCGGAGTTTTACCTAAAGCCTAAATTTGCTGATTCTTCAAAGAAAGCTGATAATAAAGAGTAATTTCTTATCTCGACCAAATTTTGACATAGATTCTATCGTTAATTTTAGAGAGGTGTTTTTAGAATACTGTAATTAAGCGGCCTTTTGAAAATATGGAAACGAATTCTTCCACAAAAATCTATTTACAGTTTATTTCTTACTTTGTTGTTTTCAGCCTTTTTATAGCTGCATTATCGTCTTTGACTAACTATAGCTTTGAGAAGGAACGGCAACAGCAAGAAATTCTGAATATTGCCAACCAGACCGCCAGTATTAAGCGAATTGAGTTAAAGAGAAGCCTGCATTCAGTTGAGCAGCATTTGGCGGCCTTAACCAGTAATCCTATTTTCAAAACCTATATTAAGAATCCTAATCAGCAAAACCTTCAAGCCGCTCGGAATCTTTTCTTGAGCTCTGCAGTCGCCAATATTAACTATTTTCAGGTCAGGTATATCAATGTTGATGGTATGGAAGAAATTCGTGTTGAGAAGCCGAGAAATGCCAAACAGCCTCTATTAGTTACTCAGGCCAAATTACAGGATAAGTCTGAGCGTTACTATTTTCAAGAAGCCAAGCTGTTGGATATTAACGAGTATTGGTATTCTAGGTTGGATCTGAATATTGAACACGGTGACGTTGAGTGGCCTTTGCGCCCAACAATACGTGTGGCTACTCCGACATTCTCTGAAGAAAAGTTTGCTGGTATTGTAATTATTAATGCGGAAATCAGCCAGTTAATGTCAGTGTTGCAAAATAGTCCAAATTTTGATGTTTATATTATTGATGATGAAGGCTATTTTTTAAGCCATCCCAATGAACTCTATAACTGGGGGCGTTACCTCGAAGCAACAGAAGGTTTTGAGGATCTATTTCCTGAGATATCCGATAAAATTCTAAGCCCCCATGAAATCAGTGATGGCGAATGGTTTAGCTTTAATCTCACTTCCAACCTTGATGGTATTGAAGAGTTGAAACTTGTTTTTCATGCAAGTGAAAAATTTGTTGGTGATCTTGCTAAGAAGAATTATGAAATGGCTCTATATGTCGGGCTATTAGTGCTTCTGATTTCAATTCCAATGGGTGTACTTATAGGATTTGCTCCTGCAAGATTACAGGCCAGCCTTAAAAAAGCTAATGAACAGAATTTAAATAGCTTACAAGTTATAGACCAATATGTTGTAACTTCAAGGACAAACACAGAAGGTATTATCACTGACGTCAGCTCGGCGTTCTGCGTTCTATCTGGATATAGTCGAGAAGAGTTAATAGGAGAAGATCACTCAATTCTGAAAAGTGGCTCTATGCCTAGTGAACTTTATGAAAATCTTTGGAATACAATTTCGAAAGGTAAAATTTGGCACGGAGAAATCAAAAATAGAACTAAATATGGAGAAAGTTTCTGGCTTGATATCACTATTCTGCCTGAGTATCAGCATCAGACTCTGATAGGTTATAAAGCAGTATCTCATGATATTACCGATAAAAAAATTTTTGAATCGGCCTCAGAGCATGACCCTTTAACAGGCCTATATAATCGCCAGAAAATAGACTTGGTTTTAGAGCAAGAGGCCATAAGAGTGAATCGATATCAAGATGATTTTTCGGTGATTTTGCTTGATATCGACTTCTTTAAAATAGTCAATGATAAGTATGACCACCCAGTCGGTGATCTAATCCTTTGCGAAATAGCGACAATTTTAGAAATCAGAACCCGAACGGTCGATGTGGTTGGCCGTTGGGGTGGCGAAGAGTTTATGATTCTCTGTTTGGAAACCCCATTGCAGGGTGCTATAGACCTATCAGAAAAAATACGTTCGGTAATTGAAGAGCACTCTTTTAGTACTGTAGGTTCAATTACAGCCAGTTTTGGGGTTGCCCAATTTAAAGTTAACGATAAGGTTTCGCACTTTATTAAACGAGTCGATGACGCTCTCTATGAAGCCAAACAACAAGGCAGAAATCGGGTTTTTGCCGATATTGACAATAAACCCAGTCGCGAGCCTAAAGGCTAGCTTTCTCGCCTTTTCAACTGATAAACCAGTCCAGCCAAGATAATCAATAGTAGTGCTAGATAAAGCCAGAGCTTCTCGTAGTCAAAGTCTTTTTCTTCAGCCTGAACTTTTTCAAGTTTATTACCCTGTACTTGCTGTTTTTGTGCTTGCGAAGCAGGCGGTTCAACAAGAGGTTGGGTGATAATTGAAGGTACCTGTAAACCAAAACCTGTGGCTTTGTTTTTCAAATACTCTTTGAACTTGTCGTTATTGGTGATGACATTGTGTTTCTCAGCCATTTCTACATAGGTTTCAATCAGTTTTTTGATGGTCTCATCATCAGTTTTGAAGTAGCCTTTGCGAATTGCCTCTAGGTAACGTTCAGCCATTTGTGCCAGGGTTTCTGGGCTGTGTTCCTCGAAGAACTTTTTCATATCCAGGTTGAGTTTGTCGTTAACATAAACTTCTACAAACTCCTGCCATTGATCGTCGCGGATATTTTCCGGCGTCATGACTTCCCAACCCCAGAGGTTATTAACCACGTCGAGCATTTCCATAGCACCCTGATGACCTTCCTCTTTCATCGCTTCAATCCACTGTGGGTGGAAATAGCGCGACTGCATCTCTTTGGCTAGGAACAGTGCTGCAGTTTCGTTTTTAGCATTTTTTGGGTTTCTCAAGTTAGAGATATAGGTTTCTGGTGTTTTCCCGCTGACATTACGGATCGCTGCAGCCAGGCTTCCTAAATACTGGAAAGGGTCATCGCTGGTAAGCAGGCCGTAGAGGTTTGAGCTTCTCGATAGTACCACGGCATCAACATTCTTCAGGTTCTTTTCAAATAGTGCCTGGTTTTGAATACCCCACTGATCGGGGCCAGCACCATATGCATATGACATGCGCGACAGGTAAAGATCGGTGATGACCTTGTCATTTTCCCACTGATCGCTTGCCATGGCGATATCGGCAGTACCTGTACCATAGCTGCCACTGGCTGAACCAAATACACGAATAGTAGAGAGTTTAGCAGCCTCTTTGCTTTTAATACCCTTAGCTTCAAAGGCATCCTGGATTTGTTTTGAGTTGTAATAGAGACGGTTATTGTCTTGTTTCAAACGAGCGACTTCATCAATTGCTTTCGCAATATATTGCATCT
>DBOI01000038.1:1472-3578 GCA_002299245.1 Hydrogenovibrio sp. UBA650 | reverse complement strand
CTCTAGCCTCCAGCCCCCAGTCGAGTAGCCCAAAGGAACCTCCCCTTTAGGCTCTCTCAGAACCGTACGTGAACCTCTCGACTCATACGGCTCCTATCGATCAACCTCTACTCATTCGTTCCCAATGTACAAAAAGATACCGATCACGCTCTCTTACTTCATTTAACCAAGCTTTTGCTTTTCGGGGTTTCCCTCGAAGTCGTTTAAACTTATGGCTAGCCCAAAGCATGAGGCGATAATCAATATACTGTAAAATGTTGTACATTGAGGAATAACAATAGCGTCCATAATAGGTTATCCAACCCCGTATTTTTGCATTGCATTCATTCGCTAAATCTTCTAACGAATCACTCGGTCTCAAATTCCATTTTAGCTGTTTCACTTCATCACGAACTCGTTTGGATGCCTTATTACTCATTGCTGGGGTAAAGTTAGCAAAGTATTTTCCATGTCGATTTTTCGATAATCTTGTTCTGAATGTATAACCAAGAAAGTCGAATGCCGTCTCTGGATAATCTTTTGTTCTATCTTCATCTTTACAATAAATAATTTTTGTCTTTGTCGGATGTAATGTCAATTTGCACTGTTCAAAACGATTATTTAATTCCGTTTTTAATGCAATGACTTCACTCTCACTCTGACAGTGGCAAACAATGTCATCCGCATAACGCTCGAAAGGAATGCTCGGCTTTGTGCGTTGCATCCAAAGATCGAAGGTATAATGCAGAAATAAGTTCGCGAGTAGTGGACTGATGACCCCACCTTGCGGTGTACCTTCTTCAGGGTGAATAATGCTTCCATCCTTAAAGACTATCGGGGCTTTCAGCCAACGTTCAATGTATAAAAGTACCCAGTTTTCCTGAGTATGTTTGCGAAGCGCTCGCATGAGTAATGAGTGATCAATGTGGTCAAAGAAACCTTTTATATCCAGACTAATCGCCCAATCCTTTCGCCAACAACGTTGTCGCGCAACTCCCACTGCCTCCAACGCCGATTTATGCGGTCGATAACCGTATGAATCAGGATGAAAGTGAGCTTCCAAGTGAGGTTCTAGCTTCATCTTCACCACCATTTGTGCGACACGATCAACCACAGTGGGTATTCCAAGGGGACGTGTTGTTCCATTGTCTTTTGGTATTTCTACCCGTTTGACAGGGCTTGGATGATAACTACCAGAAGCTAGTCGATTCCAGAGTTTATACAGATTATTAGCAAGATTTGCTTCAAAGTCTGCGACTGTCTGACCATCAATGCCTGCTCCACCTTTGTTGGCTCGTACTCGTTTATACGCTTCCCATACTTGCCGCTTACTGATCGGCAATGGTTTTGTTTTGTCCAATAGAATCCTCCTTTTTCAAGTTGTTCTGTTGTTCAATACTGATCAATGCAACGCCTTTGCTCCAGACTCATTACAAGACCTTCATCACGACTACGCGTTGCTCCGTCCCTGTGCTCTGCTTCGGTACTCAAATCCTTGTGGGTCTACCACTTGGATCAC
Organism: Hydrogenovibrio sp. UBA650; assembly: GCA_002299245.1. Taxonomy (GTDB): domain Bacteria; phylum Pseudomonadota; class Gammaproteobacteria; order Thiomicrospirales; family Thiomicrospiraceae; genus Thiomicrorhabdus. Next base: position 2,080 of record DBOI01000038.1, on the reverse strand, counting down.
TCCCTTTACATCAGAGCGACAGGTTCCCGTGTTCCACACAAAAGCCTAAAATAGACTCGCGCCCTCTTTATGCCGAACACCATCCAAACAGTAAATAGGTCACCTTTTGGACTCTTCATGAAGCAGTGCTGCAACCTCACTTTTGATGTCAATATTCATGCTTACGACACGTCATCAAGGGTTCATTTTCATTCGCCTTTCTATTTCCTACCTGACTCAATCTTACTCAAGCCTTTTCATCTAACGCTCACCACCATCGCTCTTTACGACAGCAGCTTAGACTGGTTTGAAGCCGACTCCTATCAGCAGACTTCGGAGGGCCTGCCTCCATCTTTTATGCAGCTTTCACGGCACACCAACACCCTGCATGCGGCTCCGCACAGGGCGTTTCATTAGCCGTTTGGATAACGGAACTTAACCCATTGTTCTTTGAGTGACACCAGTCCTTGCGCTTTTAGCCAAGCATTAGTTAATCCCATTTGCATGGCTTTGGTTTTAGCCAAACGATAATACCCCTTTGAACTCAGTCCGATGCTGATCGCTGCTTTAACTGACACACCCAGTTTAATGAGATTCCGAATACGAGTACGTGGTTTCCGCCATTGCTT
>DBOI01000038.1:0-1110 GCA_002299245.1 Hydrogenovibrio sp. UBA650 | reverse complement strand
ACGTATCCAGTGGTCGAGTTTTTCAACAGGATCAAATATCACGAGCGCAAAGTAGTTCATCCAGCCAACGACATATTGCTTGAGTTTAAAATACCGATATTGCCAGCTCACTCCCCACGTCCGGTTCGTTAATTCACGAATTCGGCGTTTGAAGTTTTGCAGGCTTTTCGGACTCCAGATTAAATGTCGTCCCTTGAATTGATATCCAAGGAAACAAAGCTCACGTACTGGGACTACCTGGCTTTTCTCCTGATTGATCGGTAGCTTGAGGGTTTTAAGAAAAGTTTCTACTTCCTGTTTGATGCGTTGACCTTCTGCGAAGGTTTTGACGCAGATGACGAAGTCATCGGCGTAACGAGCAAACCGGTAGTGTTTGTTTTCCAGATACCGATCAAGATCGTCGAGCATGATATTGGCGAGTAAGGGTGACAGTGGTCCGCCTTGTGGTACCCCACAGTGGCTTGGACTGACTTTTCCTTTATCGCTGATTCCTGCCCTGAGATATTGACCCATCAGGGAGAGTACGCGCTTGTCATCAATCCGTTGGCCTAATCTGAACATCAGCAGGTCGTGGTTAACCTGATCGAAGAATTTCGACAGGTCGATATCCACGGCGTAACGGTACTTCGCTTTTATATGGCTTTGCACGGCCTTGATGGCTTGATGTGCGCTGCGATTGGGGCGAAAGCCGTAGCTGTGTTCTGAAAAGGTTGGATCAATGATCGGTTGCAGGCATTGGGTGATGGCTTGCTGGATCAGCCGGTCATTGACGCAGGGAATCCCTAACAGGCGGATGCCGCCATTGGGTTTGGGAATCTCTACGCGTTTGACGGGTTGCGGGCAGTAATAGCCCCGCTCCAGGCCACGCTTGATGTTTAGCCAATGGGCTTGCGCCCATTGGGGATAATCATCCAACGTGATGCCATCAATGCCTGCACTGCCTTTGTTCTGCCTGACACGTTTCCATGCTCGATGCAGATTTTCAGGATGTAGTATGTCTTCAAATAACATATGTTATGGGTCTCGTTTGAGGCTCGCTACCAATTCAATCACCGCCTGTCGCCAGAGATGATGCGGGCTGCTCCTCGTCTAATGTTCAGGCCTTGACCG
>DBOI01000037.1:4898-5123 GCA_002299245.1 Hydrogenovibrio sp. UBA650 | reverse complement strand
TTGCCAAAAAACTCAAACTAACAAGCCAGATACCTATAAAAACCAAACGTAACACTACTCGCATTAATTAAACTCCTTTGTGTGGATGCTATTCTAATTACAGGCAATAGTCCTTTCAAACTTTTCGCAACTCTAAACATCATCAACTAAAAATACATATATATACATAGACTAGACTTAAAAATCATTATTACGTATTATTGGCACGGTATATGCGTAATTATT
>DBOI01000037.1:0-4520 GCA_002299245.1 Hydrogenovibrio sp. UBA650 | reverse complement strand
CTTAGAATCACTCGGAGACTTAGCTTAAAGCTAGCTCGCTGAGACAAAATACTTATTTGAGAGGTTTTAACGTAATGCGTGAAAATAGAATAGTAACCCAAAAAGAGCTTGTATTACCGAACAATACAACCATCGTATCGAAAACAGATCTTCACGGCAATATTGTATCCGCGAATGAAGCCTTTATTGAGGCCAGTGGTTATGCATGGACAGAGCTAGTAGGTCAACCTCATAATATACTTCGCCATCCAGATGTACCAGCGGCAGTATTTGCCGACTTTTGGCAAACGATTCAAAATGGTAAACCCTGGTCTCAAATCGTAAAGAATCGTTGTAAAAATGGCGATCATTACTGGGTTGAAGCCAATGCAACGCCGATTTTTGAAAATGGTGAAATCACCGGCTATATGTCTGTAAGGATACCCGCTTCTGAAGCACAAAAGCGGGCAGCTGAACAAGCATATCAGGCGATTGCAAACGGAGAATTATCCCTTGTAAATGGCGTCCCCAAAAGCACGGTCGATGCAATCAACCCGATTTTGCAGTTGAACCAAACGACCATTATGCAACTTTTAGCCCTGTTACTATTAATAACAACAGTTGTTCCGCTATCCTTTCCAATCATTACAGAGACCATTCCATCGCTGTTTTTCGCGTTTAGCACACTGTTATTAATCACACTAATAATTACAAGTGCTCGAATGAATGGTAGGCGCCTGCAAGAGCTTAAAGATACTATCACTTCAATTTCAGAAGGTAATTTTAGAAATCAAATTGATACCAGGGGCTCAAGTATCATCTCATCAATCCTGAGCCGTTTGAAATCAATGCAAATAAAGTTAGGTTCTGATCTGGATGATGTTAAAGCGTCTCTAGCAGATGCAAAAAGAATTGAAAGTGCCCTCAAGTCAGCCTCTTCGAGTGTTTTGGTGTTTGACCGTTTTTGCAGCATCATTTTTTACAATGACTCGGCTTCTGCGTTATTTAAAAAAATCGAAACCGACATCAAGCTTTCTGCTCCAGACTTTGATGCTCACAACATCATGCGTCAAAGCATTCACCAATTTGGCATTGGTGAAGTTTTTAAGCCAAGCTTGATTGAAAACTTAAACGGCACTTTGGAAAAGAGGATTACATTTGGAGGCGTTTCCATTGACCTGACTATTGGCCCGATCTATGACCATGATGGTGTTCGAATTGGAACCATAACAGAATGGAAAGACATGACAGCTCAGCTAGAGATAGAAAACAACATTGAAACCATCATCAGTGAAGTAGCTAAAGGCTCACTATCTGACAGAATCGATACCACAGACTTAGATGGTTTTGAAAAGTCAATATCGGTTTCTGTCAACAAATTAACAGACAATATTTCAACAATAATTCAAAACCTCAACGAAACATTAGCATCGGTATCAGAGGGAGATCTGACTAAGCAGGTAGAGGGGGTTTTTCAAGCCGAGCTTCTGACAATAAAAAATGCCACGAATAATGCCTTGAGCAATCTTGGATTGACTCTTTACAACGTAAGCGAAGGAGCCAAAAAGATTGGTGATCTTGCCGATGAAGTTGCAAATTCGAGTCAGGATTTATCACAAAGAACTCAAGCGCAGGCCGCTTCGATTGAACAGACATCAGCCACCATGGAGGAGTTAACTGCGACAGTTGAGCAATCTTCCGGAGATGCATCTCAAGCCAATGTTCTCGCGCAAAATTCTGCGGAGCAAGCAAATTCAGGAATCGTCGTTATGAATAGAACACTTGAAGCGATGAATGGCATTACTGAAGTCAGTAAAAAAATTGGCGAGATTACATCTGTGATCGATAGCATTGCATTCCAGACCAACTTACTTGCTCTAAATGCAGCTGTTGAAGCCGCCAGAGCAGGAGAACACGGTAGAGGCTTTGCCGTCGTAGCCGGAGAAGTTAGGACTCTGGCAGGAAAATCTGCGGATGCCGCGAAAGACATTTCAAACCTGATTAGTTCCGCGATTGAACAGATTTCTACAGGTACAAATTTGGTAGAAAAGACTAATGGCGTTTTTGAAAATATGGTACAAGGCATCAAAGAAGTCGAGTCTTTGGTTGATAAAGTGGCTAAAACTACTCATGAGCAAGCTGAAGTAATCCGTCAAATTAACATTGCCATTCAAACGCTTGATGACGCAACCCAACAAAATGCAGCATTGGTAGAAGAGCTTTCGGCAACGTCAACAAATATGAGCAAAGAGTCCTCCATGCAGGCTGATTATGTAAATAGATTCAAATACCCTTCAACAAATACTGAACACCATTTAGGGGTTGATTTTGCCGATGCAAAAATTAAACACAACTCTTGGAATACAAGGCTGGAGCAACTTTTATCCGGTCAGAATAGTAAGATAGATTCTAAAACAGCTCGTATTGCGGACGCCTGCCCATTGGGAAAATGGATTTATAGCGACGGACAAAAATATTATATGCATATAGAAGACATGAAAAAATTGGAACTAACTCACCAAGAATTTCATGCCAATGTCGGTAAAACCATTGATGCAAAAGAAGCCGGTGATATCGAACTAGCGAACAATTACAAGGCTAAAGTGGAAACCTTGTCCAAAAAAATCTTGGGTTTAATTGATAGCGTTAGTGATCAAATTGAAGAGCAAAAGTTAAATAATAAGAGACCTGTTAAAAAACAGGCTCAGCAAAACAATAGTGATACTTTAAAACCTAAACAAAGCAAGCGAGAGTCAACAGCGAAAATAACTCCCTTACAACCTGTAGCATCTGCTTCAAAAATTCAAGGCTACAAATCCGCTTCAGCTGCTTCAAACTCAAGTGATGAATGGCAAAACTTCTAAAATCAATTTACAGCCAATAAAAAAGCCCAGCATATGGCTGGGCTTTTTTATTGGTTTAGGCAAAGATTATACTTCCGCAAGGTCACCTTTGTCTTCAAGCCATATTTTACGGTCAGGGGCGCGTTTTTTTGCAAGCAATTTATCCATTACTTCATGTACTTCATGATCGCCTTCAAAACTGAGTTGAACCAGTCTTCTGGTTGCCGGCAGCATAGTTGTATCTCTTAACTGTGCCGGGTTCATTTCGCCCAAACCTTTGAAACGAGTTACCATGACTTTTCCTGGTTTTTTCTCGGCTTCAATTCGGTCTAAGATACCCTGACGTTCAGCTTCATCAAGCGCATAAAAAACTTCTTTACCGACATCCACTCGATAGAGTGGCGGCATCGCAACATAGATATGTCCCGCTTCAACCAGTCTGGGGAAGTGGCGAACAAAGAGCGCACAGATCAGGGTAGCAATATGCAACCCATCGGAATCCGCATCTGCCAAAATACAGATTTTGCCATAACGAAGGCCTGTCAAATCTTCAGATCCGGGGTCAACACCAATGGCGACACTGATATCGTGAATTTCCTGCGATGCTAACACCTGGCCAGAATCGACCTCCCAGGTATTTAGAATTTTTCCACGCAGCGGCATAATTGCCTGAAAATTTTTATCGCGAGCCTGTTTTGCTGAACCGCCAGCAGAATCCCCTTCCACTAAGAACAGTTCCGTCATTGTTAAATCAGATTCCGTACAGTCCGCTAACTTGCCTGGTAAAGCCGGGCCAGAAGTAATTTTTTTACGAGTAATTTTCTTAGCTTTCTTACTCCGGTTGGAAGCGTTCTGGATAACAATTTCTGCAATTTTTTCGGCAACCTCAGTATGTTGGTTTAACCAAAGACTCAATGCATCTTTAACAACACCTGAAATAAAGGGGACGCACTCGCGTGATGAAAGTCGTTCTTTGGTTTGACCGGCAAACTGTGGGTCTTTTAATTTGGCCGAGAGCACAAAAGCCACATTGAGCCAGGCGTCTTCAGGGGTTATTTTTACGCCTCGTGGAATCAGGTTTCGAAACTCACAAAACTCGCGAATCGCATCTGTCGCTCCCTGGCGCAATCCATTAACATGAGTTCCGCCTTGAGGAGTTGGAATCAGATTTACATAGCTCTCCATTAGATTGTCGTTGGGCTCAACCAACCACGATATAGCCCATTCTGCGCCTTCGTTCTCGGTCTGGCTCTCGCCAATAAATCCTTCTATCGGCAGTCTATCCTGTCCATCGAGAGCATCATTCAAATAGTCTTTCAAACCATTTTCATAAAACCATGTATCTGTCTCACCATTGGTTTCATCGATAAAAACAATTTTTAGCCCGGGACTTAATACCGCTTTGGCTCTAAGCAGATGCTTTAATTTACCTAGAGCATATTTGGATGAATCAAAAAACTTGGCATCAGGCCAAAAACGTACAAAAGTACCAGTGTTTTTCTTGCCCACTTTACCTGTAATTTCAAGAGGCTTATCAAGATTACCATTGGCAAAGTTAATGGTGTGCAGCTTACTGTCACGTTTAATCTCAATCTCTACTTTTTTTGACAGGGCATTTACAACCGAGATACCGACCCCATGCAGGCCTCCCGAAAACTTATAGGCTTTACTCGAAAATTTACCTCCAGCATGCAAACG
>DBOI01000168.1 GCA_002299245.1 Hydrogenovibrio sp. UBA650 | reverse complement strand
AGGTAATCCTGCACGCAGGGCGGGAAAATATAGGGGGTATCTCGATCTATCGGGATAAATTGAATGGCCATTTTGCTTCCATTCGGCTGGTTTTTCGTTGTACGCTTATTTTAACCTATTACACGTGGTAAGTCCGACAGGCTCCTAGAGGTCCTAAAAGATGCAACTGTCCGCCACTATGACCGTAGATGAGTTTGAGAACCGCTGTTGGTATGCCACTGAACTCAAACAGTTGGCAACACAAATCGGAGTGAAATCCGCCAGTAAACTTGGTAACGATCAACAGGAACAGACGATTGCCTATTATTTACAACATGATGCCTTGCTCTGATTAAATACTCTGGCCTGCTGATCTATTCAGATCGGGAAATTAACTGCCGCAAAAGGAAGAAAAGTATAAAAACCTGTTTTACAGAGAGTTCTATTGGTTTGCGAAAATACTAATTGGGTTGAAAGGAAGCCGTAGCATAATTGACGATGCTTTTTAAAGCGAAGGCGGAAACGAATTAGAAACAACCCGCCCTATTCCTAAATCAGTTTAGCAGGCCTGGTAATAGTTTGACATATAGACAAACCAACGCCGTCTAACCGGAATAGAACAGGTTTTTTAGAGTTTTATCTATGTGCCTGCTCATGAAGAGCGCAGGTTTGAACACCTATAATTTTATATAGAGGGCACCATCTCAACAGGCCTGTAACAGCTAGAACACCACCAATAATATATGTCCACATTCCAAACATATCGTAATAAGCTGCCATAAAAATTAAGAAAAACGCAGCAACTAACCTCAACATACGATCAAATACACCCATATTAATAGTCATCGAGAATCTCCTCAGTTTTTGTAGTGAAATTCAATTCTGATTATAACTTGAAAAAGCCAAACTGATAATTTTTTAAGGAAACAACTCTAAGGTGCTCAATGGAAAAGGGTTTAAAGCTATAAATTAAAGCTATAAAAAAACGTAAGACAGAACTGTGGCGAGAATTCATTGCTTGGCGCGACAAAAACAAGAAAAAATATTTTAAGAAAATACTCAATAAATCACGCTAATTCTGCTTTTGACAGGAACTTCTTCGGTTATTCAGAATCGATTATTTATCCAGCACTTAGCATATTTAGCCGAGAAGCAGTAGCAGTGAAAAGGTTAAGCTTGCTGGAATAAATACGCTGATGATTTAAATGAGTTATTTGTTAATTTCAAAGGCATCCTGGGTCAGTTCAAACTGACCTTGTGCGATAGCCCGACGCCATTTTACGGTCGGTTCAAAACCGCCGAAGGGATATAGGTGACAGCCTGCAATCTTTGCCTCTGGGGTTTTTGATGTGTAGGCAGCGAGATCTCGAATCAGTTTGTTAGGTTCTTGTAAGGCTAATAGCTTGTGAATGTTTTTAGCTTGCTTGATCAGCATCGTTTTTGATGCCCCAATACCACAAGCTTTTGCATGACCAACCAGCAGTTTAAGTGAGGCGATCCCGGGAATTCCGACTCTAACCGGAAGCGGATTACCTTGTTCTCGAATGCCCTCAATCCAATCAATTACGGGTTGCGCCTCGAATACGAACTGGGTAACCATGTACATATCAATGTCTGTCACCTCGGAAAACTTAATCTTCCGGTTCTTATGAGCTCTTAAGTCGGGTTCTTCAATAACTGGACTGCCTTCAGGATATCCTGCGATACCGATGGATTGGATGCCATACTTTTCAAAAAGACCCGTTTCTAACATCGAAATCGTATCTAAAAATTCACCTGCAGCCTGTTTGTCAGATCCAGCTAAGGCCAAAACTCGACGTACTCCTGCTTGTTCACAGGCTGTAGCGAGCGCCAGCTCAAGATCGGTACGATTTTTAAAACGCCGTGCGGTAAAGTGCGGCACGGGATCCATTCCCTCTTTTGCAAGTCGCTTACAGGTATTCAGAGTGTCAGAAAAATCAGATCCAGGAAGTGACGTTACATAGACCGCTGTGTGAGGTTGCAAATAATCAGAGAAATGCTTAATTTTTAAGGCCCCTTTTGGGGTAATCTCAATAGAGAAATCGTTCACAAACGAGATGATCTGTTGTTTCATGCTATTCTGAGTCGACTATATTAATACAAGACTCCACTAGGGTCGCTTTGCGAAAGATATCGCCAACAAAAAAATTTTCTAAAACCCCAATCACTTGTGCAGACATCAAATTAAACCTTAATTAGATAACTCATTACGAAAAATGGCAGCGCCATCATGTAAGGCTTTTAGTTTGCCTCTAGCGACTTCTCGCGACAAGGGCGCCATACCGCAGTTAGTACAGGGATAGAGTTTATCGGCATCAACAAACTCAAGGGCTCTGCGCAGAGTATTGGCGACTTCCTCTGGAGTCTCAATGGTGTTGGTTGCAACATCAATCGCACCGACCATTATCTTTTTACCTCGAATCAGTTCCATCAGATCCATTGGTACATTTGAGTTTTGATACTCCAGCGAAATAATATCGATATTCGATTTTTGCAGTGTCGGAAAAGTTTCTTCGTACTGACGCCACTCAGAGCCCAATGTTTTTTTCCAATCGGTATTGGCTTTAATGCCGTAGCCGTAACAAATATGCACCGCGGTTTCACATTTAAGACCTTCAACAGCTCTTTCTAGAGCTGCGATTCCCCAGTCATTGACCTCATCAAAAAATACATTAAATGCCGGCTCATCAAACTGGATGATATCCACACCCGCAGCCTCTAACTCTTTGGCTTCTTGATTGAGAATTGTGGCGAACTCCCAAGCGAGTTTTTCACGGCTTTTATAGTGGCCATCATAGAGGGTGTTAATCATGGTCATAGGACCCGGCAGGCACCACTTAATCGGTTGTTGAGTCTGTTGGCGTAAGAATTTTGCATCATCAACAAAAACCGATCTTTGCCGACTGACATCACCAACTACCGATGGCACACTGGCATCGTAGCGATTGCGAATTCGAACCGTCTTACGTTTCTCAAAATCTACGCCGTTAAGGTTTTCAATGAAAGTGGTAACAAAGTGTTGGCGAGTTTGCTCACCATCGCTGACAATATCAATACCTGCATTAAGCTGCTCTTGCAAAGTCACACGTAGTGCATCTTGTTTGGCCGCAATGAGTTCATCGCCCTGCAACTTCCAGGGCGACCAAAGTTTTTCAGGCTCTGCCAACCAGGAAGGTTTAGGTAAACTACCAACGGTTGAAGTAGGTAATAACGTATTCATAGTTTCTATCCTTGTTGGCTGTAGTTAGCAGACCACTGTTCTAGTAGAGATTGATAAGGTTTGATGAAGTGCTCTTCAGCCCACTTTCCTTGTTCAACTGCTAAACGGTTGCGTTCTACGCGGTCATAGTCAACTTGAGTCAGCGAATAATCCTGATGCTCTAAACTTGGTTTAAAGACCTCTCCGGCAAACGCATTGGCGTTATAAATCTCAGGCCGGTAAATCTTCTGAAAGGTTTCCATGGTGCTGATTGTGCTGATCAACTCTAGATTGGTGTAATCATTCAGCAGATCACCAAAGAAATAAAATGCATAAGGGGCAACGCTATTTGGCGGCATGAAGTATCTAACTTGCATCCCCATTTTGATGAAGTATTGCTCTGTCAAAGATGATTCATTGGGCAGATATTCAACACCTAATACTGGATGTTCATTGGCAGTGCGATGATAGGTCTTGTTCTCTGAAACACTGAGACACATAACGGGCAATTTTTTGAAATGCTGTTGGTAAGCATCTGAGCTCACAAAGGCTTTAAACATCTTGCCGTGGAGCTCACCATAGTTATCTGGCACACTGAATTCAGATTTGTCTTTATTATGTTCCAATAACAAAACACTGAAATCGTAATCACGCACATAGGAAGAAAAGTTATTGCCGACAATGCCTTCGATACGTTGATCGGTTTTGTGATCAATCACCGTAGTTTTCAAGATTTCAATGCTAGGGAAGGCCTCTCCATTACCCTCAACATCAACATCAACATGAATAATTTCAAGTTCAACAGCATAACGGTCTGCGTTTGGATTATCCCAAGGAGCCAGGGTGTTAAAGTTGTTATCAATCATCTTGATGGCTTTGCGCAAATTCTGCTGGCGGCTCTTGCCACGCGCCAAATTGGCAAAGTTTGTCGTCAAGCGTGTATTGTTTGATGGCTTATAGTTTTCGTCGAAATTAATGCTTTGAATACTGTAAGTAAAACCTTTACACATGATTCTATATCCTCATATCGCAAAAAATGGAATTGCTACGTCGTTGTGTGAGAATAATACGAAAAACCATTCATGAATAAAAACGACTTTATTTCAATTAAACATGAATTTAATTCATGTTAGTATTTGATACATACTCTATATAATTCAACGCCCTATCAAGATTACATTTAAGGAAATGTTGTGACTGAAGCCTTTTTACTTGAACTCTCTATCTATTTAGTAACCGGTGCTTTTGTAGGGTTTGCATCGGGGTTACTCGGCATTGGTGGCGGTCTGATCATAGTGCCGGTGTTAGCCACAGCACTGACCTACTTTATCAATTCAAGCCAAGTAGTGCATATTGCTATTGCAACCTCTTTGGCGACCATTTTGATTACCTCACTGTCTTCCGCTTTTGCTCATCATAAACATGGAGCTGTGAGGTGGGATCTCGTCAAAATGCTTGCATTTGGGATATTGGCAGGCGCATTTATTGGCGGCTGGGCTTCACAGTTTTTTGCTTCCAATACCCTCTCAATCGTCTTTGGTGTATTAGAGCTGTTAATTGCTCTTAATATGTTGCTGGCGCTAAAGCCCAACCCCAGCCGCGAGTTACCTGGATTTGTAGGCAATACCGCAGCTGGAACAGTAATCGGAAATATCTCGTCAATCGTCGGTATTGGCGGCGGCACCCTGACAACCCCTTATTTGGTTTGGAACAATGTCTCTATGCACCAGGCAATTGCGACTTCCACAGCAGTCAGTATTCCGGTAGCACTATCCGGGTCGATTGGTTACATTCTGGCAGGCCTTCAAGCTACTGACTTACCAAATTACACAACTGGTTATATTTACTGGCCAGCCTTTTTTGGCATTATCTTGGCGAGCATATTCACAGCTCCAATCGGCGCACGTCTTGCCCATAAGCTACCGGTTAAGGTTTTGAAACGTGGTTTTGGTGTTTTCTTAATACTGCTTGCAATAAAAATGCTGTTCTTCACAGACTAGGTTTTATTTATGCTGGATATAAAGCATTTAAAGACAATCAAAGCACTTAATGAACAAGGCAGCCTAGTAAAAGCTGCTGATTCATTGAACATGACACAGTCTGCACTGTCGCATCAAATTAAGCTATTGGAACAGCAGCTTGAAACCGAGCTGTTTAAGCGTAAGACCCATCCGTTACAATTTACCCCTGCTGGGCAGATTTTACTGGAGAGTTCACGTAAAATTTTGCCACAGTTACAACAACTTGATCGGCAGCTAACATCGCTAAAACAAGGTGAAACCGGTCGATTATGGATTGGAATTGATTGCCACACCTGCTTTGAATGGTTGCTGCCATTACTGCGCCCATACCAAGAAAAATGGCCAAGTGTCGACCTGGATATTGTGCCGAGTTTTCAGGCGCCGCCATTGCAAAAGCTACAACAACAGGAAGTCGACTTTGTGGTCACTTCCGACCCTGAAACGATTCAAGCTATCGACTACACCGCACTATTTAGCTATGAGCTGGTTGCAGTCTTACCTCCAAACAGTGGGCTCCTGAATAAGAGTTATTTGTCGCCTGCTGATTTTAGCGATCAAACTTTAATTACCTACCCGGTTCCAGAAAACAAGCTGGATATATTCAAACAGTTTTTAAAGCCGGCAGGCATTGAACCGCAAACCCTGAGTTACTCAGAACTAACCATTATGATGCTACAAAGGGTGGAAGCAGATCGAGGTATATGCGTGTTACCCAAATGGCTACTGAACAATCAGATTGATTTTCAGCACCTTCCGCATCGCTCTCTGGGTTCGGAAGGCCTGTGGTCAAAACTCTATGCTGCAACACCTCAGGACTTAACAAAGCAGCCCTACATTCAAGAGTTAATTGAATTGATTGCCAATGAAATGACTTTGTAGTCGAATTTTGAAACCAGCAGCCAGTCAATTTTTCTAGTTAATAGATTGCACCATAGCAATAAACTTTACTTTTGCATTTTTGACAACAGCTTAATAACCTCATCAACACTAAACCCTAGTCTTTGCATCTCAGCGTATAACTGCGGCAAGGTCTGCTCCGTAAATTCATGGCGTTTCTTTTCAATCAGGTCTTTTTTAGCCAGTTCGGCGACATAAAACCCCTTGCCACGCTGTTTATAAATAACCTGATTCTCTTCCAGATAGGCATAGCTTTTTACAATGGTATTTGGGTTTACTTCCAGCTGAACCGCAAGCTCGCGAACTGAAGGTAAACGTTGATTGGCCTGCAAACTGCCTTGCACGACCTGCTCAACTAAGCGATCAGCAATTTGCAGGAAAATTGCTTTGTCTTGATTAAATTGCATGCTTGGCCTGCAATCTGTTGACTTGAAAGTATGCTAGCCCCCATAACAAAGGAATCATGGTCGCTAAGCCCCAGTAGTAGTATTCAAAGTTTGAAAACTCAAAATTGGTAACATGAACTCCAGACTTCCCCTTCTCTGCGACTACGCCGAAGACGCTTTCCACTAGTGGAATTATGGTATCTTCGCTAAGGTAGCCGACGATTTTTCCTGTGACGACCGCGATGACCGTGAGAAAAAAGAAGATCACCATCGGGGTTTTGATCCACGCAGCACTTTTAGAGGTTGCAGCTCCTAAGGAAAAAACAGCATGCCAAAATAGAAAAATCACAAT
>DBOI01000001.1 GCA_002299245.1 Hydrogenovibrio sp. UBA650 | reverse complement strand
GCCCCTAAACTAATTTGAGTGTGCCATTCTGATAGGCATATAAAATTTTGCGCGATTTTACCACAGGCATTTATTTCAGTTGGACAAAAATATCGACCCATAATACCGTTGAAAACCAAGTTCATTTGTAAAAAAGCAACATCTACTTCAGATATTCATAAGCAAGCCTTGAAGCAATATTTGATCAAATCGTCACTATCAATTTCAATCAGTTGTTAAGTGTCTCCTTAAAGGCCTTTTTTCTCTGACAGAATCATATATAAAGTTCTTTATTTGGCGCCAGCACGGAAAACTTCAAGAAGTATTAAATATTAAACTTGGCAAACTGCGCTATTAAAACCGATATTGGTATTCCCAATGAATATTAAAGCCAGTCCAGCTAAACAAGCTTAAATTAGACTCCTGCTTAACCCATCTGGCACTAAGTTTTTGAGAGGATGCTTTTTGACGGAGAAACTCATGCTCATAGCCTAATGAAACCGTATTCAAATTGCGTACTGCATTATTATCCAATAAGGGGTTGTAGCCTTTCTTATCTCTTGAAATCCGACCGACTAAAGAAACTCCTTGATAGCTTACCCCTGTATGAAATGAATAGTTACCACCACCAGGCAGCTCTTTGGAAAAATCTGTTTCATTATTGACTCCAAACCAGTATCCATGATCAGAGCCTTTTTTGAAAAAGCTCAAACCTAGGTGATTAGAGTTTAAATAACTGTTCTTTTCATGCCGCCGAATTCCAACATGAGCATCGATGTAAGCACTCGGAGTGAAATAATGTAACCAATCAGAACGCAACCAATAGGTTGATAAGCCAAGTTTTTTCTGTGATGATGCCGTTAACTCAACTATGTCATCATTGGAAACCTGCTGCTTCAACGCAGCTCCCCAATCATACTCATCATCTAGTTCAGAGTCATTCAAATGGGTCGCTTTTAGCCAGTACTTGCCCAATGTAGAAGCGGATAAGAAATCTTGGTATTCAAGGCTCAAGGTTATGTAATTCGAGCTTTTTGGCTTCTCGTCGAGCTCAACAGTAACGGTCTGGTCTCCGAATGTTAAATCAAGACCGTCAATAGATGTTCGCTGGTTAGCATTGGAGTCATGCCCAAATTGGAGACCAAAAAAATATGAAAAAGAGGAAGGGGACTTTTCTTTAGTAAGCTGGCAATTTTGTTGGGCAGTTTCTAATTGCTCAATTAGAGACGAATTATTCGGTTCCTCAAATAGTTTAGTCTCTATTAAATCAATAAAATCCTTACATTCAGAGGCTGAGGCAGGAAAAGCCATGTAGCTTAAAAAACCCCCATACAAAATTTGAAAGAATTTTTGCTTATAGAGCTTTACCGAGCCCATAAAGTTTGAGCGTTAATAATACCATTATTGTGAGGTTGAGTAAGAATGGTTCCGGCATTGTTTAAGTCTTGATCAACTGCGCCAGCTATATTCCCACCTGCATCTGTGCGCAAAGTAAAGATGCCATCATCTCTGGAGATTTCATTGTTTGCACTAATACTAATGAGCTCACCATCTGCTAACAAATTAATATAAGCGTTCACTTCCGATTGATCGAAATCCAATACCAGTCGTGAAGAATCTAGTACATTTACTTCTGTCAAAAAGGTTGCAGAATCAAAAGACACTTCAGATTGATATGGAATAAAAGTAGCCGTTCCAACCACAGGGTTTATAAGAGGGGTTCTCCAGAGCCCGGTGTTCTGATTACCAATTGTAACCTCTCTATTGTGCTTAGCAACTTGATAAGGCAAGGCAATCCCATCGCCTTCTGTTGACCATGTTCCAAACACCATATTAGGAACAATACCGTCTTCAGGCGTATAGTTTTCGAGAACGTAGTTGGAAAGCTCTAAATACTTTTCAACAATCTCAGGATTATCTTTAAGGACATGAATTTTCAGTTCTGAATCTTTGTTATTCATTCTTGAAATTTTGACTTTTGATAGAATTTGAGAGGAATCTTCAAGAATAAAATTCGGCTGTTTATTTGGTTCAATCAACATAATTCGATTGTCGTGTTCTTTGAGTGCCATAGCAAAATTAGAATCACATGCTCCCAAAGAACCGGCACTACAAGAGCTATCAATTGGCGCACCAACGATTTCACCTGACAAAACCCTGACAAGAGTTTGATAACCTTTTGCATGAGTAATAAAGTCAGTACCTCGGATACCAATAGCCGCGACCGGCGTATTTAACCTGAATCTGTTTTTATGGGACTCTCCTGCGGCTCCCGTTACCTGCCTAACTTCGCCCTTAATAAGATTAAGCTTTAAACAAATATCATCTCCTGCAGTTCGATAGCAGTCGATATGGTATTCGGTATTTGGCCTAAGTGCGGCAATAGCGCCATCCACAAAGGCAATGTGTAACCTAGAACTACTACTAGTAGTTATCACATCACCTTCATATAACTCAGAACCTTTTTCCAGTTCTTGCATTGCTCCAAAGCGTTCAACATTGGCTTCGCCACCAATCAAAAGCTGAACTTGTCCAACAGGCTCAACCGCATGAGCAATGCTCATTGGCTGAACAAACAAGGAGAATAGAAAAACAGAAGTCAAAAACCTTGTTTTATGTCGACTCAACACTTTATAAATGCTGTTTGAATACATTAGAGATCACCATTAAGTATTTTAATTGCTACTAACCTGTTCGGATTATAACAGATTTTGTAAGTTCTCAAAGCACCCCAGCTTGATTGCAGCGTTTTGTTGCAACAAAGCAACAGTTTAAAGAATTTACAATAAACAACACGGGGACAATGAAAGCTTACCTTTAATCACGATTAGAAAAATTCAATATATTCGGCGAGACAGAAGCAATATCAAGATTCAGAGCGGACTAATTCAGGTAACAAGGTTATTTTACTTATAATTCCCGAACACTTGCCTGAGAATTATCTTATAATCTGCGCCCATGAATGAAACACCACGCTTTGCACTTATTATACCTACCTTAGATGCAGGAGAACTATGGTCTGATGTGCTCCAGTCAATTTCGATTCAATCAAGACAACCAGATCAAGTTTTGATTGTAGACTCAGGTTCTAGTGATGACACAAAAATATTAGCCGAGAAATACGAATTTGATACTCTGACTATTGAACGTAATGAGTTCGATCATGCACTAACTCGGGACTTTGCAATAAAAAAACTCTCTTCTCCTGCTGATATTGTCATCTTCATGACTCAGGATGTAGTTCTAAAAGAAGCTGACGCCTTTAAGAATCTTTTGGCGCCATTTAGCGATAGTCAGGTAGCTTTTTCATTTGGAAGACAAGTTGTTCACGACCACGCACCTTCAATAGAAAAACATGCCAGAATGTTTAACTACCCACCAGAAAGTTACAAGCGTAGTTGGCAGGATAAAAATCAATACGGTATCAAAACAGTATTTTGCTCTAACGCTTTTGGAGCTATTCGGCTGAGCGCATTCCACGAAGTCGGCGGATATGCTGAACCTTTACCAGCTTCTGAAGACACATACATATGTGCAAAACTACTCAAAAAAGGCTACAAACTAGCCTATGCAGCCGATGCCGTTGCATACCACACTCACCTTTTCTCTGTTTTGAAAGAGTGTAAAAGGTATTTCAGAATTGGCCAATTTCACGCCAATCAACCCTGGATTTTAAAGGAGTTAGGGGCTGCAGAAGGAGAAGGGGCGCGGTTTGTAAAGAGCGAGATTAATTACCTTTTTAAAAATCAGCCCTTAAGCATACCTTATGCTCTACTTAGAACCATAACCAAATTTTTAGGCTTTAAACTCGCGCAGCTTACAAAATAGTGTTTTGTTTAATCTTTCCTGAATAACCTTAGTAAAACCGACAAATAAAGCCTCTATCTATATTTAACTTTATTCATTCAACAAAACTCTTATTGAGTGTTTTATGAAAATAATTCTCTAGTAAGCTTTTGAGGATTCTCCTCACTAATAAATGAGGCTATCTGGCTTTGAGATAAAACATAAAAGGCTTCAGCTGCGGCGCATTCCTTTGACAAAGTATAGGTTCTATAGATATTTAAAGCAGTTATCTGATCAAAATAGTTCTGCATCTCAAGCTGAGAAGTATATTGATACATGGCCTTTTTCTTCAGCTCAAAAACTTTGGTAATGTCCACTAAACAGTTTACCCTTTGTAAAGGACGGCCTATCTCATATAACCAGACATCCTTTAGGTTTTTCGCTTTATCAGCTGCATCTAAAGCAGACTCAGCACACACCCGATGATCCCTGTGCATCTCCCAAACACTGGGAACAAACAGGCTATCAATTTGATTCAACTCTATCCATTTAAAAATCCTATCGACCAATGAAGATTCATGCTCAGCTAAATGACCATCCGGGAACTGCCAGAATTCAGGCTCTGGCCACTTCATAAGGCTACATGCCTGTTTAGATTCACACTCCCTTGTTATTAGTAAATCATCCCGGTTCCCCCAGCCCAAACCATCAGTTACAACAGCAACAGACACTACTTTATGGTGCCATTTAGCCAGAGTGCCACCAGGGCCAAACACCTCATCATCTGGATGAGGTGCGAGAATTCCAACTCTTTCTCCCGGTACTCTTTCATCAGCCTGGTAAGGTATAAAAAAATTCTCCATCATTTAAAGTCCGTATCACCTGAAGTCAACCAGATATGGCCGTGCATTTTTTCCGGCCAATCTTTTCCATGCCTATTTGGCTTAGGAACCACACAAGCTTTTTCTATCTGATCAAAATTATCAATAAATGAGACGATTGAATCACTAAACCATCCGTTGATCGAATAATAGTTACGTCGATAAGCCCATTCTTTCAAAGCATTTATCGCTCTATTAAACCGTTTTGGAGAACCGATAACATCCATTATTTCCAAATGGTTATTGTTCATTTTTTTGATGACTATAAAAACCGAGCCCCATATCAAAGATCTATGCTCAAGGAGAAAATAGGCGTAGCTTGGATGATTTAAATAACGTTTGAATAAGTAAGCCAAAGAACGATCACCTATAAGGAACTCGCTTTGACATTTCATCATCTTTTGTAAACTCTTCTGATAGCGGCGCTTTACTTTTTGCGAAAGCTTCTTATTGTCCGTTTTGTGCTCAAGAATACTATCTTCACCAACCGCTTCAGCCGGAGTCCATGTTAAGTTCTGAACTTGATCAGCTGGATCATAGAGACCAGAGAGACTACCTACTTTCATAGCTCGATCATTTGGGAAACCATAGGCGCTTTCAAACAGATCTTTTCCCAAAAACTCATCTAGAAACCTTTCCGCTGTGCGTGCAAAAAGCCCCTTAACTGTGAAAGCCCCTCTCATAGAAGGATGAACCATTACATCTCTAACCTGTAAAAAGCTCAGACAGCTGTTTTTATAGAACAATTCTCTTGGCATTCCTCCATAAAACGCCATTAATTTGTTCTCCTGAAAAGCACAAATTCCAACCCCATCCATAGCCTCACTTTTCCACAACCATAATTTTTCATCAAGATCATGGCCAAAACAGAGTTCAAAAAGCTCTTTTAACAAATCATAGTGCAGCTGGTGTTGGTAAGTAACAAACTCTATTGATTTTGCAATGCTCATTTTTCATCGCCAGATATGAGGAAGGCGAATCAACCCCTGCTCATTGTCAGATTGAATGACTCTAAATTCTGATACTGGATCAGCCCACTCATAGTTATGTATGCCTTTCTCACAATATAAGTAGACTCCGACCCTGTACATCCCTTTTAACATCGGTATCTTCGGAAAATCGACGTGACATTCTGCCACACCATTGGAAATTGGTTTAGGCTCTACTTGATCATTCCAAGTTCCAACACTACCGACAATCCTCCCATCCTGAGTACTAATTGTAACGGCAACCCCAGGAACAGGGAGCTTGATATCATATTCGAATTGACAGCTAACACTTAATTGAGACTCTAAACTTCTTGCCATCAACGGCTGCTCAGTTCTTCCATCAATTGAAACCGTTGCGAGTTTTATTCTTGCAGAACCACTCACATGATGACTTACCAACTCTTTGGTTACTTGAGTATTAGATACAGCCGAAACAGAATCCAAAAAGCTCTGGTAGTCAGGTACAACTATATCCGGGGTACCAACCGCTACCATTTCACCTTTTCTTAGCCAAACAACCCGATCACACAGGATTTCGATCTGGTAAAGTGAATGAGAACAAAAAATAATTGTACAACCTCGATCTTTCAACTCCATGATTCGATCAAAAGACTTTCTGGCAAAAGCACCATCGCCGACACTTAACGCTTCATCGATAATCAGAATATCAGGCTCAACACTCGTTGCTACAGAAAACGCCAATCTAACCATCATCCCGCTTGAATATGTTTTAACAGGCTGATCAATAAAGTCGCCAACCCCAGAAAAATCAACAATACTGTCAAATTTTTCCTCAATCTCTTTTTCTGTCAACCCCAGAACACTAGCATTCAAGAACACATTCTCTCTTCCAGTAAACTCTGGGTTAAAGCCTGATCCAAGTTCAAGAAGAGCAGCAATTCGACCATTAATGTGAACCGAACCTGAACTTGCATTAAGAGTGCCACTGATCAACTGAAGAAGAGTGCTCTTTCCTGCACCATTTTGTCCCACCAGACCTATCACTTCGCCATGCTTAATATCAATAGAAATTGGCTTCAGAGCATGAAAATTCTTGAAATATTGACGCCTTTTTCCAAATAGCAATTGCTTGAGACGATCACTGGGCTTAGAGTACTGCTGATAATCTTTTGCAAGCTCATGAATCTGAATCGCTTTAGAAGACATCTGCAAACCCTTTCTTCAAAAATCTAAAAAGCAAATAACCACTAATCAGGCTTGAGACCGCCCACATCCAAACAGATAGAATTTGCCACAAACTCAAGCTTTCTTGCGAAACCACCAGCGTTCTAATCGCCTCCATAAAGAGTGCGAGAGGATTGATCAGGTAGAAAGTTTGCCAGCTCTCTGGCACAGCTGAAAGAGGGTAAAAAATAGGTGAAAGGAACATTAACAGACTGGTAAGAAGTGCATTAAACTGCTTTATATCCGGTAAGTAGACACCCAGTGCAGAAAAAAAGTAGCTAATGCCTAGTCCAAATATAAACACAGCCGGCAATACAATAATCAAGCCTAACATTTCCCTTGAAATTCCTAATAAAAAGGACGCGAAAAAGATTAGAACAAGCGTCATAACCAGAAGTGAAAAACCGGAGGATAAGCTTAAAACCAGAGGAAGCACCGGGAGTGGAAACACAACTTTCTTTACATAATTTTGATTTTGCTGCATCAAACCTGGACTTCGATTCATTAAATCTGCAACAAATTGAAAAACCAGCATGCCGATAAAGATATGCATTGCATAACCTAAGCTACCTAAACCTTCTGTACCAGGCCATTTCAACCTGAAAATTTCGCTAAACACGAAAGTATAGACTGCCAGCATCAGCAATGGCACGAGCCAAACCCAGCCCATTCCTAAGATAGAACCACGATAAACACCCTGGATTTCACGAATTGTAAGTTGCTTTATCAAGAACTTGTTAGCAACCAATTTACTCAAAAACTGCATAGTTTAATTGGGACTTTATATTTAATCGTAAATACTTGTAGATAATAAAAAAACATCAAACTTGTCGACACTTTATACGAAGCCTTTCAAGGGGATTAATAAATTTATCAGGCATATGCCTGATCAAGAGCCTCACAAAGTAAATGATTGAAAAAACTATGCGCTTCCTGAATTCGCGCGGTCTCTTCTGAGTCCACCTGCATCGAAAAATCTGCCAACTTGACCAGCTGATTGTCTTTGCTGCCGGTAAGCGCAACACAGACACAGCTCATATTTTTAGCTTGTTGCAGAGCTCGAATAATATTTTCACTCTGCCCAGAAGTCGACATAGCAATCACAATATCGCCAGGTTTTGCCAAGCCTTCAATCTGTCTCGCGAACGCTGTCTCAAACTCATAGTCATTACTGTGAGCCGTGAGAATAGAACTATCGGTTGTCAACGCCAGTGAAGCTAAAGGCCTGCGATTTTTCACATAACGCACCATCAGTTCAGCGGCCATGTGCTGAGCATCAGCTGCACTACCACCGTTTCCAAGCCAGATAACTTTGCCGCCGTTATCAAGAGAATCCACCACAGCTTGAGCCACGCCATTAACAAGCTCAGGTTGCTCAACCACCGATTGAAAAGCTCTTTGGCTTTCCGCTAGTGCATGAGAAAAATCGATTCTTAACTCAGTCATGAATTATCTTCCGCTTGAATTTTATCGACCATACGAGTTGTTGAGTAACCATCCCAAAACGACAGAACCTCAACTTCGCCACCTGCATCCCAAACACATTGAGCACCTACGATTTCTTCTGGTTTGTAATCCCCACCTTTTACCAAAATATCGGGGGTCAATTTGCAAATCAAACGCTCTGGGGTTTCCTCATTAAAGGCCACTACCCAATCTACACAGCTCAGTGCAGACAACAATTCCATACGGCCTTCCAGAGCAACAACTGGACGGGATTCGCCTTTTAATATCTTCACAGATTCATCTGAATTAACAGCAATCACTAGACGATCACCCAATTTAGCTGCTTCATTTAAGTAGCGAACATGACCACTATGAAGCAAATCAAAACAACCATTGGTAAAGACGACTTTCTCGCCATTTTTTTGAGCCAGTTTAACCAGCTCTAACAGCTCATTTTCATTGGGCGCCACATACCCTTGGTGTCGTAGATCGGCTTTAATTTCATCATCCAATTCTGCCTTAGTAACAGTGGAAGTTCCGACCTTACGCACCACGACGCTGGCTGCCTGATTTGCCAAATGCACAGAACTCTGCCAGGAAAGGCCACCGGCATAGGCTGTTGCCAGGGTCGCCACAACGGTATCGCCAGCACCGGTCACATCAAACACTTCCTGAGCTTTTGATTGCAGAAGATAAGGCTTGGTATTGTCGGTTACCAGCGCCATGCCATTTTCGCTACGAGTAACAAGCAGGCCTTGTAAATTCAACTCTTCAGCCAGCGAATTTGCTTTTTCAATTAACTCATCTTCTGAATTTGAAACACCAACAATCGCTTCAAATTCAGACTGATTCGGTTTAATCAGGGTTGCATTACGATAACGCGAGAAATCAAGCCCTTTAGGATCGACAATAACGGGAACATTGACACGATTTGCATGAAAAATCATCTGCTCAATAAATTGCAAGGCACCCTTGGCATAGTCAGAAATAACCAAAATATCAAAGTCAGCAATATGCTTTTCTACCAGGCCTGCCAATTGCTTTGCTGCAACTTCTGGTACAGGCTTTTCAAAATCCATTCGAATCAATTGTTGATGATGGCTTAAAACCCGAAGTTTACAAATTGTGCCACTGTCTGATTTAACCCAGTCTGTAGCAACATTATGTTCTTGCATCAAATCATCAAGAAGGTGCCCGTGTTCATCGAGCTGATCTTGAGAGTTTTTCCCAACCACCCCCAGCAAGCATGCCTGGGCACCCAGTGAAGCCACATTCAGAGCTACATTTGCAGCACCACCAGCGCGCATCTCTTCATTTGCAACCTTAACAACAGGCACTGGAGCTTCAGGAGAAATTCTACCCGCCTTACCTGTCCAATATTGATCAAGCATGACATCGCCAACCACCAGAACTTTTGCGTTGGAGAAAGATTGCAGAGAGGCCTGTGAAGAATCAGTCATTAAATTTAATTAAACCTAAAAATCAATCGAGTTAGAATGGTCAGAATTAATGTTGCTACAGTTTAACCGAATAGTTCATGAAAAGATCATATTTTGGGACAATTTGGCTGAGATAATTTTGTTTCTATTATCCGGTATTCCTAGCATACTAAGGGCGGCGGATAATAGAATAAAACTGCCAGCCAAATTTCTTCAAATCTGATCTAGCGTTAAACTGCTACAGTTTTTTTATTTTTAACAGGCCCTTGGTTTCAACAACAACAAGTTAACTAATGCTTGTAGCGTTTTGTGAATTATTCGGGTTCACAGGATTCCGTCTGATGAGATATGGAAAACCCCTAAATTCTGCCCTTTTGATCGCTTGGGTATCATTTTTATTAACTACTACACAAAACGTTCAAGCTGCGAAATCAAATAACAAACCTATGCCCTGGGCAATGACTGGCGCAGTTGTTTCCTTTGGTTTTTCCTGTTACCTCGGCAAACCACCCTGTGTTTCAGGAAACTATCTAGATACCGACAAGCTAACTGCAAGCCTTGATCGAGGCACTGACGTCGATATGACACTAAGCAGATTAAGCCTTGGAGCTGACTGGAACGCAACGGTTTATGAAGCAGAAAACTGGAAGCTATCCGGCCGCTGGGATCTCAATATCCATCATTGGAATACAAGTATGCAGCAACCTGAAGATAAGCCGCCATTCAAAAAAAGCGGTTCGATTATTGGCGTCACCCCAGTATTTCAGTATCAATGGAAATCTGCTCAGGTTAAACCTTACATGGAGCTTGGTGGCGGGTTACATTTTTTGCTTGATGAGGCGCTGATTGAAGACGAGATCAAATCTACCCAGTTTCAATTCGGCAGTATCCTTGGCTTTGGTGCAAAAACTGATAAATACGAGCTGGGCTACCGATATACCCACTTTTCCAATGCCAATATCAGAATGCCTAACCCTGGAACGGATGTCCATGCGATTCATTTCGGCCTTAGACTATAAAACAACCTGAGACCAATCCGTGCAAATAAAAAAGGCCAGCATTAAGCTGGCCTTTTCTCTATACAGAAGTGCTCTATTCGGATACCGCTACCGGCGTCAACTTCCAGATATCATCATTGTATTCCTGCATAGTTCTATCAGTAGAGAAGATACCACTTCTTGCCGAGTTAATAATACTCTTTCTAATCCACTGCGGTTTATCTTGATAAGTCATTGCCGCATGCTCTTGTGCAGTCACATAACTTGAGAAATCAGCCAAGGTAACCCAAGGATCAGCTGGACTCTTCATCGACCCAATGATGCCATCAAAAATACCCGGTTCAAACTGATTAAAGTGACCGGATTCAATTAATTTCATAACCTGTTGTAAGTTAGCATCTGCATCAATAAAACTCTGAGGGTTGTAGTTATAACGCAATTTTTCAACCTCAGGCGTATGCAAGCCAAACAGGAAGAAATTGTCGTCACCAACGGCTTCTCTAATCTCAACATTGGCACCATCCAAAGTCCCAATGGTGAGTGCACCGTTCATCATAAACTTCATATTTCCGGTACCAGAAGCCTCTTTACCTGCGGTAGATATCTGTTCAGAAAGATCAGTACCCGGACAGATCACTTCCATTGCAGAGACTCGATAATTGGGGAAAAATGCGACCTTTAACTTATCGCCAACATCAGGATCAGAATTAACCACCGAAGCCACATTATTGACCAACTTAATGATCTGTTTCGCCATGGCATAACCCGGTGCTGCTTTTCCACCAATAATCACACTTCGATTGGTCCAGTTTTTGGTGTCACCGCGCTTAATTCGCGCATAGAGATGAATCACATGCAGGACGTTCAATAGCTGACGTTTGTATTCATGAATACGCTTTACCTGAACATCAAACAGAGAGTTGATATCCATGGCAACACCAGTTCTGCGCTTCACCATATCAGCCAGACGCTGTTTATTCATCTGCTTAACATCAAACCAGGCCTGCTGAAATGCCTTGTCATCGGCAAGTGACTCAATTTTTTCAAGTTGGGTCAGCTCGGTAATCCAATCTTCACCAATTCGCTCTTTCAACAAAGTACGCAAACCTGGATTACAACCTGCCATCCAGCGACGCTGAGTCACACCGTTGGTTTTATTATTAAACTTCTCCGGCCACATCTCGTAGAAGTCATTAAACAGACCTGCTTTGAGGAGCTCTGAGTGCAGCGCCGCTACTCCATTTACAGAGTGACTGCCAACAATCGCCAAATACGCCATACAGACATTATTATGCTCATCAATAATCGACATACGACGCTTGCGATCATTATCGCCAGGCCACTTCATGGCAACTTGCATTAAAAAGTGGTGGTTGATCTCATAGATAATTTCCAGCGGTCTTGGCAATAGCTTTTCAAACAGACCAACAGACCATTTTTCCAAAGCCTCTGGCAACAAGGTATGGTTAGTATAAGCCATGGTTTCCGAGGTAATCTTCCATGCCGCATCCCAATGCAGCCCTTCCTTATCAACTAACAATCGCATTAACTCGGCTACTGCCAAACTTGGGTGGGTATCATTGAGCTGAAAAGCGTTGTGTTCAGCAAAATCAGTAAAGTCATTGCCAAATTTTGATTTCCATTGCTCAACCACATCCTGCAAGCTCGCAGAAACAAGAAAATACTGTTGTTTAAGGCGCAATTCTTTACCATTTTCACTACTGTCATTTGGGTAGAGCACCATAGTGATATTTTCAGCTTCGGCTTTTTTGGCAACTGCCTCATGGTAAGAACCGGCGTTAAATTCAGATAGGTTAAAGCCTTCCTGAGCGTGCGCAGACCAAAGCCTTAAAGTGTTAACCGTATTATTCTTAAAACCAGGAATCGGTACATCATAAGGTTGAGCTTCAACCACTTCAGCATGCTCCCAGTGAACTGTCAGCTTGCCGGTTTGAGGGTCTGTATAGTGACGAGTATCGCCACCAAATTTTACGATTCGAGTATATTCTGAACGTAGGATTTCCCAAGGATAAGGTCCAACACCCAACCAGTGATCAGGCTCCTCAATTTGATAACCATTGTTAATCAACTGGCGGAACATACCGTACTCGTAGCGCAGCCCGTAGCCCATAACGGGTAGTTGAAGAGTTGCACAGCTATCCATAAAGCAAGCCGCTAAACGCCCAAGCCCGCCGTTCCCTAAACCGGCATCACGCTCGGCATCTTCAAGCTCTTCAAGGTTTAAGCCCAAATCATAGAACGCCTGATTAGTCTGTTCTTCGATTCCAAGATTTAACAGGTTATTCGACAAGGAACGGCCTATCAAAAACTCCATTGAGAGATAGTAGGCTTTTTTCAACTTGGTCGAATTGTAGGCTTCCCAGGTTTTTTTCCAGTGGGTCATCAGACGATCACGCACAGCATAGGATAGAGCCTTGTACTGGTAGTAATCTTCTGAAGTAATACTGCGCCCCAAGGTATGACATAGGTAGCGTAAAAAATCAGCTTCAATATCTTCTTTTTCAATACCGACATGATCAAGCATATCGGCGATGACTTCCATTGTTTGTGCTTCTGATGCCGTTGGCATTCTAATTCTCCGTAATATTCTTCCCTGAACAGTAATTCGTTCAAGCCTTATAAAGTTCTAAATACTGCTTGGCACTCTGCTTCCACTTAAAGGGTTGATGCATACCGTTTTTTTGTAACTTTTGCCAGGTACGTTTTTTGGTAAACAGGTGCAGTGCATGCAAAATAGTTGATTTCAGAGCGTGTCTGCTCGGATCGTAAAACACAAACCCCGTTGCTGTGCCATTACTAATATTTTCATCTGTCGCATTGACAACCGTGTCAGCGAGACCGCCTGTATGGTGAACAATTGGTGGTGTCCCATAAGCCAGGCTGTACATTTGGTTTAGACCACAAGGCTCAAAGCGAGAAGGCATTAAAAACATATCCGATCCCGCTTCAACTCTGTGACCAAGTATTTCTGAATAACCGATAAACGCCCAAACTCTTGAAGGGTGTTTAGCAGCCAACTTTTTAATCTGCTGCTCAAAGTACTTGTTACCGGAGCCAACCACAACAAAGTTTGCAGTTGTTTGCTGAATAATCTCAGGCATCACCTCAAGTACTAAATCGATCCCTTTCTGCTCAACCAATCGTCCAACCAGACCAATTAAGGGCGCGTCTAAACAAGTATCCAATCTAGCCTTGGTGCGTTTTTCATCTTCACCACGCAATAGACAGAGCTCACTCAGCAGTGCCTCCTTATTAGCTAGTTTGCCGGCAATTCGGCCTTTGTTAGCCGAGTAGTTTTTGACGATTAATTCATCGACTTCCGGATTCCAGACCTGGTCATCGATACCATTAATAATCCCAGCTAAGCGTCCCTCTTTCTGGCGCATTTGCAAGATACCTTCCATACCGTAAGCAAACTCTGGAAAACAGATCTCTTTGGCATAGGTTGGACTGACAGTGGTGACCCAGTCCGATTTCATCAGACCGGCTTTGAGCATCGAGAAATGACCATAGAACTCAACGCCCTCTATACCCCACAGGCTTTCAGGCAACTCCAAAAGCTTAAACAACGAGTGCGGGAAGTTTCCTGGGTAAGCCATATTGTGAATAGTAAACACGGTTTTTGGCGCTTGCTCTTCCTGGCTAAGCAGTGCTGGAACCAGCCCTGTTTGCCAGTCATTGGCATGGACAACATCCGGTTGCCACTTCAATCCCATTCGACCCATTGCCAGTTCGGTAACGACTTTAGAGAAGACACCAAAACGCTCACCGTTGTCCCACCAATCAGAACCATCATCGGCGAGATAGGGGTTTCCATCACGATCAAAAAGTTCAGGAATATCCACCAGCCAAACCGGATAATCAACCCCTTTCATAGCGCCAGCTTTGAGCTGTAGAATTTTGCAGTTGAAAGTTCTTCCACAACCACCAATCTCTGCTTCAGCGACTTTGCGGTAGCCTTTTTTGGGCAGTTTCTCGATTACAGTTTTATAAGCTGGCAGTACAAGTCTGACCTTGTGTTTAAGATCGACAAAAGCATTTGGCAGGCTTCCAGAAACATCTGCCAGGCCTCCAGTTTTAATAAAAGGGTGCGCTTCAGAAGTAGCAAATAATATTTTCATTTCGTTTTTTCTTTTTCTTCATAGTTTTTAGGTGCAAAAACCACCCCAAATCGGTGACAGCCGAGATTGCCTCTAAAATCGTCAAGTTCAAGGCTGGAAAATGTGAGTTTACAAATGTAAATGTCCATTTTTCAACACAGAAACTGTCGATTTCAGGGGTTAACTGGGATGTCTACCATCCGGTTTTAATACCACCACTCCCAATGGCGGCAATGTCAATTCGACCGAATAATGATGACCCATCCAAGGAATTCTCTGTGCTTCAACAAATCCCTGATTACCGACATTACTACCGCCAAAAAGCTCAGCATCAGAATTTAATAACTCTTGATAGCCATGCTCATGGGGAACACCAATCCTATAGTTATCGCGGCTAACTGGCGTGAAGTTGAAAATACAAATCAGTTTTTCATTGTCAGAGTGTCGAATAAAACTCAAAATCGACTGTTGATAATCATGGCAGTCAATCCACTCAAAACCCTCTTGAACAAAATCGCGCTCATAGAGTGCGGGATGCGAACTATAGATTTCATTTAAAGCTTTTGCCAGTAGCTGAATACCGCGGTTTAACGGGTGATCGCAGAGGTACCAATCCAAAGCCTCAGAATCATTCCACTCGCCCCATTGAGCAAATTCACTGCCCATAAACAGAAGTTTTTTACCCGGATGAAGGATTTGGTAACTCAGAAGCAGGCGTAAGTTTGCAGCTCTTTGCCAATCATCCCCTGGCATTTTCTCGATTAAAGAGCCCTTCAAATGCACCACTTCATCATGAGACAGCGGCAAAATAAAATTTTCTGTGTAAGCGTACATCTGACTAAATGTAAGTTGATCATGATGATACTGACGATAAATCGGCGCTTTTTCAAAGTAATTCAAAGTGTCGTTCATCCAACCCATATTCCATTTCATGGAATAACCTAAACCACCCATCCAGTTGGGTCTGGAGACCATTGGCCAAGAGGTTGACTCCTCTGCCATTACTACAGCTCCTGGGCACTGCTCATGAACCTGTTCATTCAAAATGCGCATAAACTCAATCGCTTCAATATTCTCCCTACCACCGTATTTATTCGGTAACCACTGCCCTTCTTCTCGGGAATAATCAAGATATAACATTGAAGCAACCGCATCGACACGCAAACCGTCAATGTGCATCTCTTTTAGCCAGTAAAGCGCATTAGCAACTAAAAAATTGCGAACTTCATTGCGGCCAAAATTGAATATATAAGTCCCCCAGTCCTGATGCTCTCCCAGGCGCGGGTCTTCATGTTCATATAAAGCGGTTCCATCAAAACGCGCCAAGGCAAACTCATCTTTGGGAAAGTGTGCCGGCACCCAATCCAGAAAGACTCCGATTCCATTGCGGTGACAATGATCGATAAAATAGCGGAAGTCATCCGGCGAACCAAATCGACTGGTCGGTGCAAAATAACCCGTGGTTTGATAACCCCATGATTGGTCGAGAGGGTGCTCAGAAACCGGTAGCAGCTCAATATGGGTATAACCCATCCACTTCACATAATCGACCAATCTATGCGCGATTTCACGATAGTTTAAGAAATGGCAATTATCATCTTTCTGCCAAGAACCCAAGTGAACTTCATAAATATTAATCGGCGACTTTTGCCAATCAAAAACAGCGCGTTGTTGTTGCCACTCTTCATCCTGCCATTGGTAGTCAGAATCGACCACAATGCAACCCGTTTTAGGCCGCAACTCCATCGCTCGAGCATAGGGATCTATCTTGGTTAAAGCATCACCTGTATGGCGGTTACGAATTTCAAACTTATAAATATCACCTGCCTGAAGGCCTGGAATAAACAGTTCCCAAACTCCCGAAGCGCCAACTACTCGCATTGGATGGCGTAAGCCATGCCAACCATTGAAATCACCAACCACAGAGATACGCTCAGCAGATGGCGCCCATACCGAAAACTGAACGCCAGAAATACCATTAATCGTAATCGGCTTAGCACCCAAAACATCGTAGATCTGCCAGTGATTTCCCTCAGAAAAAAGGTGTAGATCGAGCTCGCCCACCTGCGGCAAAAAAGTATAAGGAGAAACCACTGAATGCTCAAAACCGTTGGCCTCAGTCCACTTAACCTCATAGTGATTTTCAACCTTAGCATTGTCTGCTTCAGACAGGTAAGCGACAAAAAGATCTGTTCCTTCAATACGCTCTAATGCAAAACCTTCAACTTCAACCTTTTCCGCAGTGGGAGCCCAGACGGCTAAACGCCACGCCTGCAGCAGTTTTTCTGCATTGTTTTCAACTTCAACCAAGTGTCTACCCAGAAAACCAAAAGGGTCATGATGACGCCCTTCAGCAAGTAGCTTAATATTCTGATTTAAGCTCGTATCACTAGATGCATTTATCTGCAAATCACCCATATGTTTGCTCTTACTATATAAATTAAATTCGATTCTTTGTTAATCAGATCTACCGGCCTGTTTTAGCAGCTGTCGTAGAATAGTAACTAACTCATCTTCGACCTGAAGCCACTGAAACTGCCAGCGCCAGTTATTCTCACAGGTTCCCGGAATATTCATTCTGTGTGCCTCACCCAGACCGAGAATATCCTGCATTGGAATAATTACCCGTTCAGCAACACTGTTAAAAGCGGCAATATTCAATAACCAAGGCATATTATGCAGGTAGTCCTGCTCTAAATTACAGGCCTGTAAAACCTCTTCTACCTGAGGTTGTAACTGCTCTAAAACCCAGGTTTTTGTCCCTGTTTCGAGCTCATCAAACCAGCCCAAAGTTGTATTATTATCGTGGGTTCCAGTATAGGTTATCGAATTTTTGACTTGCTCATGAATTGAGTGTGGGTTATCCGGCAGGCCATTAAAACCGAACTGTAAAATAGACATACCGGGCAGGTTAAACTTCTGCTTTAGAGCGACCACTTCATCGGTAATGATACCCAAATCTTCAGCCACCAGTTTCATATCTGGATAGCTCTTGTTCAATTCGGTTAAAAAAGCTTCACCGGGCGTCTTGACCCACTCTCCATTGATTGCGGTCTCCTCTTCAGCATCTATTTGCCAGACGGCTTCAAGACCTCTAAAGTGATCGATTCTCAACAGATCAAACTGTGAGAAGGCTTGCTGCATTCGCTCTTTCCACCAGATAAAACCATCAGCCTGCATTCGCTCCCAGTTATAGTGAGGGTTACCCCAGCGCTGTCCAGTTTCGGAAAAGTAATCTGGCGGTACTCCGGTTACCACTGTTGGATTGAGGTTCTCATCCAGCAAAAACTGTTGCGGATTGGCCCATACATCAACACTGTCATAGGCCACAAATATTGGCATATCACCAAATAACTCCACACCCTTTTGGTTAGCGTATTTTTTTAACTGATTCCAAATCAGCGATAACATGAATTGTTGTTTTCTCAGAAGCTCTATCTGCTCACTATTTTGAGCCTCAAACTCTTTCAAAGCATCCGCTTTGCGGAATTTTAATTCATCAGGCCACTCAGACCAGCAAGTTCCATTATGAGCTTGTTTTATGGCCATAAAAAGTGCGTAATCCTGCAACCAGTGCGGCGGGGTCGACATGTAAAGCGCAAACATCGTTGGATTGAACTGCTGCTGCCAGTCTTCCGGTAGCAGTGCTGGGTTCATAGCAAAAGCCGAAACCGACTGATAGGGAGACAAATCCATATGCGGTTCTGTCAGTGGCAACACCTGCCAAATCTTCATACCCGCATCCTGTAA
The DNA here is from genome assembly GCA_002299245.1 of Hydrogenovibrio sp. UBA650. Lineage (GTDB taxonomy): Bacteria > Pseudomonadota > Gammaproteobacteria > Thiomicrospirales > Thiomicrospiraceae > Thiomicrorhabdus. The sequence continues at coordinate 6,268 of DBOI01000001.1, read as the reverse complement.
CCAGTCGATAAAATGCCAGGCCTGCTCATTTAGAACGCCAGGTTTACCATCATGATTTGGCAAACTGGTCGGATGTAACAACACTCCTGCTTGTCTTTGCGTCACTGTTTTCTCTCAATGGCTTAAGGCCTGTTAAATAATTAAATAAGACCCGACACTAGCAGACTGCTAGCTTCTTCGCATAGTTCCCGAGTTTTCCATCTCACCGCCACCAAACGAAATAGGCTGTTCTAAGCTTTCTGGCGGCGTCTGTTTCAACAACTCATAGAGCCTTTTCAAATGACGCCGATAGAGTCGATCAAAATCTTGAACACTACCGCCCGGGTTGTAATCGCCAAACCACCAGAACCAGTCTGAGCCTTCACAAATGGCAAGTTGTTCAGTTGCCGCCGCCAACTCTTCTTCATCCAGAGTTTTATTTGCGACAGCCTCATCAAAACATTGCTTGGCTTCTACCAGAAGATCCCATCCTCGGTTTTTATCTTTATCTCCAATCCAAGTCGAGAAGGAGCCATAAACCCAGCTTCCAGCTTTTAAGGTTGGTAGGTGTCTTGGAGTGATTTTCTGCTTAACGACTTCGGCAAAGGTCGTCATTTCCAGCTTAGGATGTTCGGTCAATTCACAATAGAGCGCGTTCAAAAAATGACAGGCATTATCATGGTAATACTCCCAGGCATTTTCTCCGTCTAGAATCACTGACACCACATGATTTTCTACCTCGTCACCAAGGAAATTCCCGATATTCTGCATATGCTGGGCAAAGTCTTTAGCTGCATCATTGGGATGCCAGTCTTTATACTGGAAACCGAGCAGATCTGACAGGCCATCATCGCGGAAAAACAGATTACATTTCTGCGAAGCGTGTTGCAGTGGTTGGTAAAGCGCCTTTTTACTATTCAAGTCGTGATGATCGATTTGTGACGCTTCGCAAGAGTGACGCCATACCCCTTCACCAGAAGCGGTCCACTTGATATCAAACTCATCTAACAGGCCGACCGATGTACTGCTCACAGCGCCTTCAGAAAGCCATACTCCCTCTGGTTTTTTACCAAAATAACGCTGATAGACATCAACCCCTTTCTTCATATGCCACTTACTACGTTCGTAACCATCTGGGTAACCATCATAGTGTGGAGCAGGTGCATCCGGCATAGCATCACGCATACTATTGAAATCAATCATAAGCGGCACAATAGGGTGACCATAGGGAGTCATTGAAATCTCAATCTGGCCGTTATCCATCAAAGCCTTATAGCGAGGAATAATTGAACCGATACAATCAGCCATTACTTCAATAATGGTGCGCTGATCTTGCTTAGTAAAGTGACCCACTTTGCCCATTAACTCAACAATCCGAGAGTCAGATTGACGAAGGCTCACACCCATCCAGGCCATGTGGTACCACATCAACAAATCGGTGTAATAATTCTCTGTCAGATAGGTCAAACAACGCTTATCCAACAAGGCACCATCTTTTCTGCACTTCACCATATTCAAAAGTTCGCGGAAATGTGGCAAAGGATTAATCATGGTAGGCGCATGGGCTTTTTGACAACTATTGATAATCTCAACCCGTGCATCAAAATCTTCCGGAATCGGAGTGACTCCTGCCAAAAGGTTTAACAGAGGGTCCTGCATTGGTTTAGCGTCATCGAGCCAAGCGCGCATCTGTTGTTCGTAATCATCCAGTTGTTCTAAAAGAACCGGGGCGAAATTTACAACCACCTTGGCAGCCGGACAGTTTTCCAAGTGCCAAACCATATCGGAATAATCTTTAATGGCGTGCAGATAAACCCAGGGGAGGCGATAAATACCATCCAGGCCATCACGATAGTGAGGCTGATGCATATGCCAACAAATAACGACTTTTATCTTTTTTGAATCCATAAGTCTGTCTAAAGTAAGTTAACGGAAGAAATGCAGTTTTTGACCAACCATCTCAGGCGTCACCAAGACGATCCCCGAAGACTCTTCAACATAAAATCTTTCAGCATCAGCAACTGGTTCTTCTCCAATTACAGTACCTTCAGGTACAACCGTGCCCTTATCAATTACCGCATTTTGAATGCGACAGTTGCGTTTTACTTCAACTCGAGGCAACAGCACAGAGTCTTTGATTTGCGAGTAGCTGTGAACACGGCTACCACTACCGACTACCGAACGTTTAATTCTTGCACCGGAAACAATACAGCCACCGGCAACCATAGAGTCGATCGCTTCGCCGCGACGACCTTCATCATCAAAAGTAAATTTAGCTGGTGGCATCTGCGCCTGATAAGTCCAGATTGGCCAATCGCGATCATACAAATTGAGGTCTGGTTCAATTGAACACAGATCAAGATTCGCTTTCCAAAACGACTCTACTGTACCAACATCACGCCAATAAACAGGTTCACCTTTATCGTCTGCAAACGGGTAAGCCTGAACTTTCCACTCATCGATAATAGAAGGGATAATATCTTTACCAAAGTCACGCGACGAATTCGGGTTATCACTGTCTTCAATGAGTTTTTGGAACAGGAACTCAGTCGAAAAGATATAGATTCCCATCGAAGCTAGGGCTTTATCGGGCTTACCAGGCATTGAATCTGGATCGGCAGGCTTCTCTGTAAACTTGGTGATTTTCATGGTCTCATCGACCGACATAACACCAAAGCCTGTTGCCTCCATTCTTGGCACCTCAATACAGCCAATGGTCACATCTGCGCCAGTATTGACATGTTCAACCAAAATTTTGCTGTAATCCATCGAGTAGATGTGATCGCCACCCAGGACTAAAACATACTCCGGAGTGTGTCGGCGCATAATATCCAGGTTCTGGTAGAGCGCATCAGCAGTTCCCTTATACCACTCTTTATCAACACGTTGTTGGGCGGGAAGTAGTTCAACAAACTCGCCCACTTCATTTCGCATAAAACTCCAGGCACGATGTATATGTCGAATCAGAGAGTGAGATTTGTATTGCGTTAAAACACCAATCTTACGAATACCAGAATTGACACAGTTAGAGAGAACAAAATCAATAATTCGATACTTTCCGCCAAATGGCACCGCCGGTTTTGCACGCCAGCGCGTCAAGTCTTTGAGGCGACTTCCCTCTCCTCCAGCCAAGACTAGAGCCAGGGTATTTCTGGTCAGTTCTGTTGATGTTTTGGTTTCGCAATAATACTTCATCTACTACCTCGCAGTGATTAGATGGATAAGTTAAAAAGTAAGTCCATTCTTTGTGCCCTATTAACTATTTATTTTTATAATTATGTTGATTTAGTGATGCAGTGTTGAACTGCACCCTTAAGCCCCAATTCCTGATCAGTAATCACAGAGACCGGAATCAATTCAACCATTTTCTGCATTCGCCCTTTTTCCAAGTATGCCTCGGTAAAATAAGGTTTCCGCATCCAGTTCAAAATTTTTGATGCAATCCCGCCGGCTAAAAAAATTCCATTCGGAGGATTCCAAAGCAGTGCAACAGCGCCGACATAAGCACCATAAATGGTCACAAACTCAATAATTGCTTTTTGCGCTACAGAATCGCCGTTGTCTGCAGCCTGCTGTATTTGGGGGGCTGAAAGAAGTTTCAGTTCTTGTACTTGTTGCCCCATTGCAACATCTATGCCCATATTCATATTTTGAGCATCAAATAACCTGTTTTTATTAAGGTTTTGTGAAGTAGGGTCGTCCTGATGGTCATAGGTTGTGGTAATTTTGTAAAGCTGGAAAAACTCATAAAGCGTCTCCAAACCCGCTCCGGATAGCAATCTTTCATACGAAACATGCGGCCAACGTTGCCACAACCAGTTCAATAACAGTTGCTGGGTTTCCGATATCGGAGCAAAATCAAAATGCCCACCTTCAGAGGCCTGCGGTAAATATGACTCGCCGTCATAACAAACTGGCGCAACACCCAAGCCGGTTCCTGCGCCAATTACCAGGCGATTGCCGTCAGCAGCCACTGGGCTGTCTGAAGGCGCAAATATCGTTTCAACATGGTTCGGTTTGAGAAGTTCCACCCCCAAAGCGGCGGCGTAAAAATCATTGATAAAATCAACCTGCCTTAGACCACATTCAACTTGCAGTTTGTCTGCATCCACAATCCATGGAAGATTGGTTAACTCTACGGCTCTACTGGAGACAGGTCCGGGAAGTCCAAAACTAGCGGATTGTATCTCGGAGGGATCGATTGAATTGAGCTCTAAAAATTCATTAATGATTGAGCCTAGAGATTGATAGCTTGCACATTCAAAGCGTTTTTGATGAATGATTTCAAAGCGACACTCTGCCGGTCTATAGTCAGCCAGTGCCAATAATGCTTTGGTTCCACCAATATCGCCAGCAAGATATATCATCTAATCTCCAGAAATAGATATCATTAAACACTGATGTATAACTTTCATTTAACCACTAATCATCCGCAATGCAAACAATCATCAGCACAAAAGATGATCAATCTTATAAAATAGCCAAATATTCATATTTACAGGTCTGTTTGGACTTTATTAACGGGAAATTCTTGATACATGAGCGTTGACTATAAACAAATTGCGCAAAGAGTATTTGAAATTGAGGCAAATGCTGTCTTGCATCTAACCAGCCAACTTGATGACGACTTTACAGACAGTGTTGATGCCATCTTGAAAACTCAAGGCCGAGTAGTTATTTGTGGCATGGGCAAGTCAGGTTTGATTGGTAAGAAAATCATGGCCACTCTAGCCAGTACCGGTACCCCTTGTTTCTTTATGCACCCTGGAGAAGCTTTTCACGGTGATTTAGGCATGGTTTCACCAGCCGATGTGTTCGTTGCTCTGTCCAACTCTGGTGAAACCGAAGAAGTGATTCGACTGTTACCTTTTCTCAAAGACAATGGCAACGTCATTGTTTCAATGACCGGAAAACCGGAGTCAACTCTGGCTAAAAACTCACATTACCATCTGAATATAGCGGTTCCTCAAGAGGCCTGTCCGCATCAGCTGGCACCAACCTCTTCGACAACCGCCACTCTGGTAATGGGCGATGCTCTTGCAGTTGCTCTAATGGAAGCCAGAGACTTCCAGCCGCATGAATTTGCCCGTTTCCACCCTGGAGGCTCACTGGGAAGAAAACTGCTGACCCGTGTTAAACACGAAATGAAGAGCAAGAACCTGCCATTAATCAGCGGTAGCGCCTCGGCAACTGAAGTTATCCATGTCATGAATGAAGGTCGCTTGGGACTGTGTATTGTTGATCAAGGTAAAGGCGTTATCACAGATGGAGACCTGCGCCGCCATATGGAAACCGATGCTGCCAACTTTATGCAATTGACGGCGACAGAACTGATGGGCAGCAATCCTAAAACCATCTCAAGTGAAGCTCGTTTGAGTGAAGCTGAAGAGTTGATGAATAATCATAAAATCACCTCGCTGCTAGTCGAAGATAACCAAGAGGTTGTCGGTGTAATCCAGATCTACGATTTAAACGCTTAGAGTTGCGCAGAGAACACACGACAAGATCAGGCAAGAGAGATGAACCTTTTTCTATATCGCGTCCTTATCACCCTTGCATCACCTGTTTTTGTTTTCCAGGCCTGGAAAAAATGTCGTAAAGACTCAAAACAGTTTGAACAGAACGACAATCAAAAACCGATTCCCGGCTGTTTTCGCAGCCGATTTGGTTTTAAAACCCAGCCACTAAAAACCGAAGGCATTCTGATTCATGCCGCCTCTGTTGGTGAAACCCGTTCAATCTTTCCGTTACTCGAAGAGCTCAACAAAAAATATCCAGGCCTGCCAATTACTCTGACCAACAGCTCAATTCAAGGCTACAGGCACGCCGAGGAATTTTCTCCGCTTCAAATTCAACAACAGCTGCTGCCATTTGACTACTCTTTTGCAGCCAACCGCCTTATCAAACAACTGCAACCCAAACTCGTCATCATGGTTGAAACTGAAGTCTGGCCAAACCTCTACAGGGCATGCCAGCAGAACAAGATTCCAATCACTTTGATCAATGCACGTTTGAAACAGAGCTCTTTTAAAAGTTACCAGAAGTGGGGAGGCCAACTGATTGCAGAGACATTAAACTCGGCTAGTTTGATTGCTGCGCAATACCCTGAAGACAAAGATCGATTTCTACAACTCGGAGCTGACGAAGAAAAACTCGAAACTCTAGGTAATTTAAAATCAGATATTAAAATTGATACAGACCTGTCTGAAAAAGCTCAACAGTGGCGACAAAATAATTCAGCTGAAAGCCGCCCTATCTGGGTAGCGTCCAGTACTCACAAAGACCCAAA
>DBOI01000060.1 GCA_002299245.1 Hydrogenovibrio sp. UBA650 | reverse complement strand
TTTCACGTATTCTTGAAGGAGTGTGAGTGGAGCCATAACAACAGTCACCCATCATCTCAGTTATTGCAGCTAAGACAATGGGTTAGAAAGCATCTGAACTAGTTATCTAGGACAGCCCCAATATTTAAATACGAGTGAATACATACAAAGACTGGAGATTTTTTGCTTACAAAAACAGCTTGTAAAGATAAATATCCACAAATCATGCCGAAAATAAGAGCTCGCTAGAGTAAATGAGTTTGTTAATGAAAAGGCAAGGTAATGGCTATACTACTAATTAGAATCATCACGAAATGAGGCTATCAATCATGTAGAACTTTGGTGGCAATTCACTCAATAGATGGATCTTTTGTATAAAAAAGCAAACGAGCAGGTATAGAAGTTTTTAACAAACGCTGTAAGCTATTTAAATACACTGCAAATGCCATCTTCGTCGACAAACAGGATTAGAATTTAGTGTTTATGTCTAAATATCTTTACATGAGATTTTATAGGCACAGAATGGTACGGTTTGAGCACAAAAAGAAATCTTAACAATATGTTAAATAGTGTTTGACACCCCGCAAGCCCCTCACTATAATACGCTCCATTCTAATTTGGTCGCATAGCTCAGTTGGTAGAGCAAAGGATTGAAAATCCTTGTGTCCCTGGTTCGATTCCAGGTGCGACCACCACATATGCGAGCGTGGTGGAATTGGTAGACACGCCAGATTTAGGTTCTGGTGCCTTTGGTGTGAGAGTTCGAGTCTCTCCGCTCGCACCATATTATAAAGCCCTGTTTAAGCAATTAAACGGGGCTTTTTCATTTCTAAAACTGTAATAATTAAGCTTTGAAAATCATTTAAGCAGCAATCATAAAATCACTGCAATAGTTCAATACCAAAATGCTTGATTTGGGCAGCAACCCTTAACGAAAACTAAATTATGGCTGACACAGAAAAGATATGACTGTATATTCAGAATAAAGGCTACCTATAATTAAGCCTTCAACCTTGGTGTCAGGAATTGGCGCAGCCACGAGGACTCGAACCCCGAATTGCCCCTTAGGAGGGGGCCGTTATATCCAGTTTAACTATGGCCGCGGAAAGGGTTGGAAATTTAAAAAAGGTTAAGTTATCACAGGTTTAATTCTATGTGGTTAGAAAAAGAGATACAATGCCCTTACTGCTGGGAACAGATTGAAATATTGATTGATCCGGCGGAAGCAGAGCAAGACTATATTGAAGACTGCCAGGTCTGCTGTCGACCAATTCATTTTCGCATTCATCTAGATGGTAAAGGTGATCCGGAGATTGAAGCCTTGCACGAAAACGAAATATAAAAACACCAATGTCGTACTACCCAAAAGCCGAAAACCCCGAAGAATTTAGCCGCAGCGAAATTCGCCGTATGTATTATATTGGCGCGATCATGTCGGCAATTGCAGGCTACATTAACAGTGCAGTTTTACTCGAATATGCCATTCCAGTCAGCCAGATGTCCGGTGTTGGTTCACATCTGAGTACCGGTCTTTTTGAAATCGATGCCGGTTTTATCTTTGTTTCGATTGCCGTTCTTGTTGGTTTTATTTTCGGCGCTTTTATATCAGGGGTTTTGATTGGCGATAAAAACTATCGAGAAACACCAAACTACGCCTATGGCTTAACTCTCAATGGTATTTTGATAATGGTAGCAGGCCTGCTAAATCCACTGCATTCATTCTTCACGGTAACCCTTGCTGCAATCGCATGTGGACTCCAAAATGCACTAGTTGCAAGCTACAAAGGCATGCAATTAAGAACGACTCACATGACAGGTAATGCCACTGATCTAGGGGTACATTTGGCCAGAAAATATAGGACAGGAAAGGAATTTAACTGGCAAACACCACTATTGATAGTGCTTCTTATCTTTTATGTGGTTGGCGGGGTCATTGGGATTCTTTTCTACCAGGTATCACCGGTTATTAGTTTAGGTTTTACCGGAATCCTGACTTTCATTGTTGGGCTGGTGTGGCTCAGAAGATACTACAAACGCCACCACAATAAACAATTAAAGAAACCGCAACTACAGCAACAAGAATCCTAACAAGTTAGTTCAGCCAGCAAGAATTAAATACTGCACACTTAAAGTATGTTCGGAATTTGCCGCAACAGTCACCACATCATCGAGAACATTGCCGGTTTCTACACAGACAAAATCCAACCATGCATCATCATCTATATCGGTAAAACCTTTAACTATTTCAGGTCCGGGATTCCAAACCACTGATGAACGCGAGTTACGTTTCTCAATAACCATTCGGCGGTTATTGCCTTTATCTTCAATCAACGCTTTTCCTGCTTGATCCAGATAAACCGAGTCTTTTGCGGGATAAACTTCTACCGTTTCACGCTGAATTTCAGGAGCGGAATCTTCAAGTTTATCAATATGAATGGAGCCCTCAAGACCTTGAACAACAACTCCCCTCGGGTCATCAACGCTAAAGTAAGTGTGTAACGCTTCAGTAATTTCAATGTCTTGATCATTAAGGTTCTGAGTAGTTAAGTTCAATGTTAAATAGATTCCTACTTGAACATTCAATGATAGCTTGAACTCATAAGGCCAGATTTTCTTAGTTTCTGAATCGGATTCGCAAACTAAAGTCACTCCTGTGGCGCCATTATCGTACTGCTCAATCTTTTCAAGCTGCCAGATCATGTTGCGAACAAAACCGTGTGCGGGTAACCCCTGTTCGTCAGCTTTGCCGAACCAAGGCCAGCAAACAGGAATACCTCCTCGAATTGGTTTCGAACCATCGTAAACTGCTGACTTACTTACCCATAGCAAGTCCTGCTGATGTTTTGGAGTATAGCTAAGGACAGAACCTCCAAGCGTTGTAATAATGGCCGAAGAGTATTTATTTTCAATTTTAATCAGCTCAACGCCATCTCTTTTATTGAAGGTCGCGCCAAGTACATTTTTGAAATTTTCTGCAACCATTATTAATCCCTTTTCGCTTAGCCAAAGTAAACCAAGAGGCTACATAAAACCAGCAAAACAAGCAAGTATTAATACCTATAAAAAGAGTGCCTAACGATATTCAGTCAAGGTTTTTTCTAGTAATTCTCGAGGATATTCACCAGTTACATAGGCTTGTCCAATTGCCTGCAACAACACCAGACGGATGGTTCCCGCTTGAACCTTTTTATCTCCAGCCATTAGATTTAGATATTTTTCATTACTCATATCTTCGACAGAAGGAGGTTTAACAGGTAATCTTGCCCTGTCAAAAATAGCTGTAATACGGGCTTGATCTTCATCTGTTAAGCCTCCCATTAGTTTGGACATAAACACCGCCTGCATAGTTCCAGCACTGACTCCTTCACCATGCAGCCAATTACCATAACCCATACCAGCCTCAATAGCGTGTCCGAAAGTATGGCCAAGATTGAACAAAGCTCTTAGGCCAGCCTCTTTTTCATCCTTGGCAACAATCACGGCTTTATTATGACAAGAACGTTCGATCGCTTCTGACAGAGCCACAGGGTCACGAGCCAATAACTCTTCAAGATGTATTTCCAGCCATTCGAAAAAAGGTTTATCAACAATCAAACCATATTTAATAACTTCTGCAAGGCCTGCAGAAAGTTGACGGTCTTCGAGCGTGTTAAGGCTATCAGTATCAATCACCACACATTCTGGCTGGTGAAATGCACCAATCATATTTTTACCCATTGGATGATTCACGCCAGTCTTGCCGCCAACAGACGAATCAACTTGCGCCAACAAAGTTGTTGGCATTTGAATAAAATTAACTCCACGTTGAAAAGCCGCTGCAGCAAAACCAGTCATATCACCAATTACGCCACCGCCCAGAGCTACCAGTGTGCAACTACGATCAAATCGCTGACCAATCAATTCATCAAAAACCTTATTCAGGGTTTCTAGATTTTTATACTCTTCACCATCCGGTAGTATCACCGACTTTACATTAAAGCTAGAAAAGGACTTTTCACAGGCCTTCAAATAGAGAGGAGCCACCGTTGTATTAGTCACGATCAATACCTGCTGACCCTTGACATAAGGCTTAACCAACTCAGCATTTCCCATTAGCCCTTGACCAATAAAGATTGGGTAACTTCTCTCGCCTAAATCAACCTCTAGTGTTTTCACTTTCTCACCTCAAATAATTCCGTCGGCTTCTAATTTATCAAGAATTCTTCTAACCACCTTATGAACAGATGTCTGCTGAGTCTCTATTACCAGATCGGCCATCTCCAGATACCAAGGCTCACGCTTTTCCATCAATTCACGTAAGACCTGAGCAGGGTTGTCTGTCTGCAACAGTGGACGATTACGATCGTTTTTGGTTCGATTAATCAAAGCGTCTACCGAAGATCTTAAATAGATAACAACACCTCGCGACCTCAAATGTTGACGATTAGAATCCGTCTCGACGACTCCACCACCAGTAGCAAGCACAATTTCGGTTCTCTGGCTCAGATCATCAATCATCGCCGCTTCACGCTTTCTGAACCCCGGCTCTCCTTCAATGTCAAAAATCATCGGAATAGTGGCACCAGTCCTGTTCTCTATTTCATGGTCACTATCCAAAAATTGATAGTTTAGTTTTTCGGCTAAAAGTTTACCTACCGTAGACTTTCCAGCCCCCATGGGACCGATTAAAAAAATACTTTCTTTATGCATTGGCACATTATAAAGCGAATGATCAGCCTGATTGGTTGAATTTAACCGCAAAATAGCCTTTGAGTGGCTAGCTGTGTTTATCTAATAGATAAACAATTGTTTGTTAAAATATGCTGATTACAAACAAAACAATGGAGACCTACTGATGAAAGGATCGCTTTATATAATTTCAGCGCCATCTGGTGCAGGAAAAACATCGTTGGTTGGCAAGCTAATTACTGAAGATGACCGAATTGTTGTCTCCATATCGAGTACAACACGTGACATGCGTCCGGGAGAAGAAAATGGAGTTAATTACCATTTTTTAAGCCTGGAGGCCTTTGAGGCCAAAATTAATGAAGACGATTTCCTTGAACACGCTAAGGTCTTTGAAAACTATTACGGTACCTCTAAAACCAGTGTTGATAATCAGTTAAAAGCTGGAAAGGATGTCATTCTAGAAATTGACTGGCAGGGAGCACAACAAGTCAGAAAAAAAATTCCTGAAGCAACATCTATTTTTATACTCCCTCCTTCTCGTGAAGAACTTCTTCGCCGCTTAACGGGTCGTGGCACGGATAGCGAAGAAGTCATTGCAAAACGAATGCAAGAAGCCTCAAGTGAAATGTCACACTATAACGAGTTTGATTATATTGTTATTAACAACAACTTCGACATAGCTCTACAACAACTTAAAAGCATATTCTGTGCTCACCGATTAACCCAAAACAGGCAAGTCACCGATCACAAACGTCTCATTCAAAGCTTACTAGAAGATTAGGGCCTTCCAGGCGATGATTTATCAGCTTCTAATACGCCTACTTGCACCAATTTTAATTTTAATTACGGCTTATGAATCTGTAATTAAAAAAGGTAAGTGGCGCTTTTTTAAACAAAGACTTGGGTTTGGTTATTCCGCTGTTGAAAATCAGGATTCCTACAAAACACTTTGGATTCACTGCGCTTCTGTTGGTGAGATCAATGCCGTTTTACCACTAATCAAAAAGCTTCAAATCGACTGGCCAAATTATAGAACAGTCGTAACAACCAACACCTCAACAGGAGCTGGCTTTCTCAACCAGCAGCTCCCAAAAATAACTCACCACTACTGCCCTATAGACTGGCCTTTTGCTATAGATAACTATATTAAAGCTGTTAAACCACAGAAACTTTTCATTGTGGAAACAGAAATCTGGCCCAACCTATTTGAAACTTGTTACCAATCCCAAATTCCAATAACCGTCATTAACGGCCGAATTTCAGAGCGAACACTAATAGCGCCAACATGGCTTAAAACCGCCTACCAACAGGCACTTTTTAGAGTGAGTCAAATACTGGCACGTTCAATTGTAGATGCAGATAGGTTTGTTCAGCTCGGTGCTGACATACATAAGGTTACTCATCTAGGTAATCTAAAATATGCGCAGTTTGAAAACCTGAAACAGCAGAACAACCCAATAGCAAAAGATTTTGTTCTTGCAGCTTCCACACATCAGGACGAAGAACTAAATATTGTTAAAATCTGGCATAAACTCAAGCGTAACGAATTACTGATTTTGGCTCCACGACATCCTAAGCGTTGTTCACAAATTGAGAGAGAACTAAAAAGCCTTAAGATTAACTACACTCTTTCAAGTTCAGATCAAGCTCTCGAAAATGACAGCGAGATTCTTCTAATTGACAGAATCGGCATCCTGGCACCTCTATTTGCCCACGCAAAACTTATCATTATGGGAGGTAGTTTTATCAGCAGAGGCGGACATAACATTCTTGAACCTGCAGCCTATGGTAAAGCGATTATTACCGGGCCACACATGCATAACTTCAACACCGAAATGAAGGCTCTCTTGGAGGCAAAAGCTATTGTTCAATGTTCTGATTACGCCGTTCTAGAAGAACAAATAGAGCAATTGATAGACTCCCCCGAATCTCGCAGTTCAATTGGCCATAAAGCAAGAGATCACGTTCAAAGCCAGGCTAATATTCTCAATATATATATGCAACATCTACAACCCTAAAAACTGGACAAAATAAAGCGTTTATAAGTCATAATTCAGGTATAATTAAAGATTACCCTTAATTTTTTGACAGGAATCACATCGATGGCACGTGTAACAGTAGAAGATTGTTTAAATCAAGTTGAAAACCGTTTTGAACTGGTTATCTTGGGAGCAAAACGCGCTCGCCAGTTATCTTACGGGGCAGAGCCTACACTAGAATGGGATAAGGATAAGCCTACAGTAATGGCTCTTCGCGAACTTGCTGAAAATACAATTGACGGCAAAGTCGTAATGGATGATCCAGACACTCCTCCTTTTTTCAGCTAATTACTGAGGCTAAAGAGAAAAAACCAATAAACCATGCCCACACCGAGTTCAATAGACGGATTAATCGAAACCGCATCTGCCTACATGGCGGATGGACAATTAAAAAAGATTAAAGGGGCTTTTGAATTTGGCGCACTCGCCCACCAGGGACAGACCCGAAAATCCGGTGAAGACTACATATGGCATCCCGTAGCGGTTGCCACTATTCTTGCCGAAATCCAACTAGATAAAGATAGCCTGATCGCTGCCATTCTGCACGATGTCATCGAAGACACTCCCTATAATAAAGACGATATTGCTGAACGCTTTGGAGACAATGTTGCCGACATTGTTGATGGTGTAACAAAGCTTGGAAAGCTAGAATTTGAAAATCCTCAGGAAGCCCAGGCAGAGAGCTTTCGTAAAATGATTCTAGCAATGTCTCGAGACATTCGTGTCATTCTAATCAAACTAGGGGATCGTCTACATAATATGCGCACTCTTGGCGTTATGCGCCCTGACAAGCAGCGACGAATTGCCCATGAAACTCTCGACATCTATGCCCCGATTGCCGGTCGATTGGGAATTAATGCGGTTCGAATTGAGCTCGAAGATTTAGGTTTTAAGGCAATGCACCCTACCCGCTATGCTGTGCTTGAAAATGCGGTAAAAAAAGCCCGCGGCAATCGTAATGAAGTTATAGAACAGATCAACGACACTATCCAAAACCGTCTCTCTCAGGAGAGCATAAACTGTCGCGTTATAGGGCGAGAAAAACACTTATACAGCCTCTATAAAAAAATGAAAAACAAGCACCAGAGCTTTAATGAAATTCTGGATATTTTTGCGTTCCGCATCATTGTCGATTCTGCAGATGATTGTTATCGAACCCTGGGCACCGTTCACTCTCTTTATAAGCCACTGCCAGGACGCTTCAAAGACTATATTGCAATCCCTAAAGCCAATGGCTACCAATCCTTACACACCACTCTTTTTGGCCCTTATGGTGTTCATCTGGAAGTACAGATTAGAACAGAAGAAATGCATGAAGTTTCAGAGCACGGTATTGCTGCCCACTGGGAATATAAACAAGAAGGACAATCAGAAACCTCTGGGACTTCTCATGTAGAGCTAAAGGCTCAGCAGTGGGTAAAAACCTTATTGGAAATTCAACAGAGTGCCGGTAATTCATTGGACTTTCTAGAAAATGTCAAAATTGATCTTTTCCCAGATGTCATCTATGTGTTTACACCCAAGGGCGATATTATTACACTGCCTGCCGGCTCAACACCTGTTGATTTTGCATATGCGGTTCACACAAATATCGGTCATAGTACTGTTGGCTGTAGAATCGACAAAAAACTCGTGCCTTTAAGAACACCATTAGAGAGTGGAAAAACAATCCATATTATAAAGGGGGCTGAAGCTGCTCCAAACCCCGCATGGTTAAACTTTGTCAAAACAGCCAAAGCCCGTTCTCAAATTCGTCACTACATGAAACACCTGCAGACAGAAGAGGCCGAAAAGCTTGGCGAAAAAATGCTCGCTAAATCTTTGAGAAACCATAATATGGCTTATGAAGGCTTAACGGAAGATATTCGCAGCCATTTGATAGAAGCTTTAAAACTAGAGTCTTGGGAGCAATTGCTAATAGAGCTGGGGGCAGGAAATCGAATGAGTCCTCTTGTTGCCAAGCAAATTCACGACATTGTACTTGGATCGGATGAAGTCGTCGCTTCAAGTAACAATTTGACTGACGAGACTCACCTACCTATTTCTGGAACAGAAGGCATGGTGGTAAATTTTGCAGTCTGCTGCCACCCAATACCCGGTGATGACATTATTGGGCATATCAGTACTGAAAAAGGCCTGGTTATCCACCGCGCAAATTGTAGCAATGTAAAACACATTAAAAACCAACCGGAAAAATGCCTGGATGTTACCTGGGATAAAAAACCTGAGGGTACTTTCTTGGTGGAACTGCAAATTGAAGTTGTTAATCAGCGCGGAGCTCTCGCAACTGTTGCCAATGAAATAGCTAAAAATGGTACTGATATTGAAAGAGTACGCTCTGAAGATAAGGACGAATCTTACAGTCTAATGCACTTTGTGATTAATGTTCGTGATCGAATCCATCTTGCACAGGTTATGAAGTATCTTAAGAATCTGGATATTGTTGAGAAAATTCAACGACTTTAAATAACTAAATACCCGTCTAAAGGAAAACAAATGAAACAGATAATCAAGACTGATCAAGCTCCTCAGGCAATTGGCACCTATTCACAAGCAGTCAAAGCTGGCGACACCGTTTATCTTTCTGGTCAAATTGCATTAATTCCTGAAACGATGGAACTGGTTGAAGGTGACATTTCTGAACGAATTCACCAAGTTTTCAAAAACCTGAGCGCAGTTTGCGAAGCCTCTGGTGGAAATTTACAAGACATCGTCAAGTTAAATATCTTTTTAACCGACATGAGTCACTTTGCAACCGTTAACGAAATTATGGCTCAGTATTTCCAACAACCTTACCCTGCTCGCGCTGCGGTTGCTGTAGCCCAATTACCTAAAGATACCGACGTCGAAATGGATGGCGTAATGGTATTACAACCCTAATAATCATCCTAAGATGCTCTGGCTTAAAGCGGGGTATAAGGTAAATTTATCAGACCTATAAGTAAATAATTATAAATATTACTTGGTAACGATTATCATTTGGTATAGAATATAGTGACATGTTTAATTTAAAAACTTAAAATTAAACATGGTATGAAATTGAGATCAGAATAAAAACCAAGGTCTCTTTCATATTCTCCTCCGACGTTTCATGCCGCTTTTAGCGGCATGTATTTTTTTAATACTTGAGTCAGTCGTCAGAACAGACTCAGCTTGTCATCAACGAGCTGAAAAGGATTAATTATGGAAGCATCATCTTCAGTCTTTTCAATAGCTGACGAAAAGCTGCGCCTTGAAGCTGAGTTAAGAGCAACAAGGTTACAAATCAAACAATTAGAAGCACGTTACGAAGCATTGCATGAAGACTATATGCATGCAATCACTTACGAACCACCTAATTTGCATGGAAAGGTCATTGCTTTTGTAGATGCAGACTCTGAAAATGCTCTGCTATTGCAAGCGATTAGTGAACACTACAACGCTAAATTGATCATGCCTAAAAATGAAGATACTGTTTGCTATGCAATTAAAGTTGCTGATCACGTTCTTTGCTTGGAAAATTGTCCAAACCAGAACCTTTGTCAGACCACTTATTCAACCTGTGCAAAGTATCGTAAACCAGTACACGTACTACCTTCTGAAGATATTCGCCACTTCAGCCGACAGTTGGCGAGTTTAGCTATTGAGGTCAAAAGCCCTGAAACCTCAGAACTAGCTCCCGAGATAGTTCAGCAATAGTCGCTGAGTACCAAAAGTACCTCAAAGATATAAAGATATCTCAAAAATATATAGGTGCCAAAAAACAAATTGGCACCTATATTTTTATCTACAAGCCTATAATCAATTCCGATTTAATACCGACACATCTTGCTCTGCCTGCCAATCTTGAGAGTAAAAATTCTCCTCGTAAAGAAAATGTACTTGATCTTCTATCATCCGGCTTCTCTGCGGCAAGTAGTGATAATAATTTTGCGAATCTTTTTCCGGAACCTCGACTAAACCAACCTGGTTTAAGGTTTTTTGCTGCAAATCGACCTCATACTTAAACAGGGCTGTGAAACTGTATCCAAACCAATCTGATGGCGAGCCGCTATGATACTGTTGAACCTCATTATGAACCTCTATCGGCAGCGTAAAACGAGTTAAACCATCTAGGGCCATTTGATTATAGGCATGATGACTGTACAAGGCTTGAGAAGAAGTTCCTCTTTTACCTATGGTTACTCGATCAACTTCAGTAGGATTAGTGGGGTCGGAAACATCAACCAGAGAAAGTTTGACTCCTTGGTACCAAGCGCCACCCCATTCACCTGAATTTTCATCCGCTACAGCATCTTTGCCAATTCCAATCAATAGATCATTACCAACCGGGAACAGATAATCTGAATAGCCATCAATTTCCAATTCCCCTTCTATAAATGGATCTGTTGGATTCTCAATATTTAACACATAGAGTGGGTCAATTACTCTAAAGGTCACCAAATAGGCTTTGTCACCAATAAACTGACTGGCATAGAGCTGTTCATTTTCTTTACCAATTGGTGCTGGTCTTTGTTCATTTGGCAAGGTCGCAACCTCTTCAAGAGCGGTTGCATCAGTGTTTGGTCGCAATACAGTCAGGCGAACAGGGGAAGTTTCTAGTGGGTTTCCAGTCTCCGCAGTTGTTTCAGCAATCGCAAAATCGAGCCAAGGTCGATCTTCATCAAAACTAATGACTCTGAGATCTCCTTGGTGTTCACTCATTCGGAATGATTTGCGGTTGCTATCCCAACCCAAGTGACCTTTAACCTGACCTGATCCTTGGTAAGTTACACCATTATCGGCAAAGCTGAATTTATGAATATCTGTGCTAATTCCTGAATCATAGACAGGCCTGCCATTTTCATAACCATAATTATGACTGGTTGATGCCAAATAGATAGCTTGTGTAGAAGCATACAAAGCCTCAGCATCACCAACATAACACTGGCTATCAAAATCAAGGTTATCTGATGACAAGTCAATCGATACAATATTGAGAACATTTGCTTGCTGATGTGCAGTCTCTTCATTGATTACACAGTTTATCGCCTCAACACTTAACCCTTGATCAAGGTTATTCTTCGAATAGGACGGTAAAACGTCCTCAATGGTTAACTCTTCCGTATCGATCACACCTTCTTGTTTATAAGTTACCGAAGGAAAGTGACGCAATACCAAGTAGAGTCGTTGATCAACTTTTCTGCTAGAAATCAAAGCACCTTCAAAACTAAGATACTCATAATCAGGGTTAAGCGTGCCATCATTTGTAATCTGAAGAACTCTTACATCGGTTTTTTGCGATCCAAAATAAGTCGGCTCAAACCAATGATCCCAAATTGATAAACTGGCATCATCAATTGCCACCAACTTATTATCTGCAAGATATAGGCCTTTTAAATTCGCTTCAATATCCAAGTTCTGTTTTTTTTCTGTGAGACTGCCATCCGCATCAAAACCTGTCACCTGAATTCCATTTTTGTATACCGAATACAAGACACTGTTCTCAGTGCTGACTTTCAGACTATCGAGCTCATCCACACCCTGTTCCTGCAAGTTTGTGCTAGAGGCTCTTGCTGCTGAACTATCAACCTCGGCAGTAACCACACCCGGAATATCGAATATTCCATATTGAGGATAAGAATAGGCATTCTCCGATAAAGCACCCTTCATATAATCGAGTATTTGCTCTTCTGCCTGCTGCTTCTTTTTCTGGGTATCATCTTCGGAAGATGAACTTCCAGATCCGCCACAGGAAGTAAGCAGTAAGGTCATCGAAACACTTATAAATAGTCTTAACATCAGAAAACTCTCAATTAGAACAATTACTTAATTATGCTTTATTTGATTACTTGAATTC
>DBOI01000151.1:10331-14105 GCA_002299245.1 Hydrogenovibrio sp. UBA650 | reverse complement strand
AAGCTGGGACTAAACATTTAATCAATTATCCAAAAGGAGTTTATTACTGGTTTTAACAGTAATTTAAATTTTGCAATACTTACTGCTTGGCTTTGATGGTTTCTAGCTCTTGATCATGCTTTCTGGTCAATAACAGAACGGCTGTGATCGCTCCCAAAAGTGCCCAGCCCATGTCAGATTGAGTATCCCAAACATAACCTTGGGTACCAAGAAATGCTTCAGCGGCTTGTTCTGAGAGCAAAGCAACCCACCATTCCAACAACTCATAGAATGCACTAAACGCCAACGGAATCGAGATTACAAATAAGTTTAACCAGGCCCGACCATTGACGACCTGTTTTCTGATCAGAATTTCACGAGCCAAAATAGCCGGCACAAATCCTTGAGCAAAGTGGCCAACCTTATCGTAATTGTTTCTTTCCCAAGCCATGGCTTCTTTGAGCCAATCAAACAAAGGAACCTCGGCATAGGTGTAGTGACCACCAACCATTAAGATAATACAGTGAATCAGTATTAACAGATAGAGCAGTGGTGTAAGAGGAAAGGCCTTTCTTGTGGTAATCACCAAAACCAAAGCGATTATCGCAGGTAGCACCTCTAAAAACCAAGTAAACAGGTCTTTAGGGGCAATCGCAGACCAAATAAAAACAAGCCCAAAAGTAAGCAGCCATAAGGAGTGTTTTAACTGAATATTCGGTAACATAATTTAGCAGGCCTGTTAAAAACAACAGGCCTCATACTACTTGATTGAGGGCTTTAAGGTCAACGGCTTAAAAATGCAAAAAGCTCCACGTGGAGCTTAATTTAAGACCAATATAGAGAAGCTTAAAGATATTGTTCAACAAACTCAGCAGCTTCTATTGGTGCTGACCAGTTCATTCCCTGACCAATTGTGCAGCCCATTTTTTTATAGGTTTTGGCTTGTTGTGCATCCACTACACCTGTTGCAATCACGCAAAGATCCAGTTTTTGTGCCATTTGAATTAATGCCTGAGCCCATTTTTTGCCTCTATCGGTCTGCATTGATTCATATAGCCAATCCCTATCGAGCTTTAATTCAGATAGATTCAGTAGCGCCAATACTGACAAATCCAAAGACTGTTTTCCGATATCACTAATCGTTATTTGGTAACCTGAAACAGTCAGTTCATCGAGGATTTGGTGAAGCTCTTCATGTTCTGACAAACTCTGCGCGGTAAACTCCAACTGAACTTGTGAAGCCAGCAATCCAAAGTGAGTTAAGCGCTGATTCATAAACTTTGCAAAGTTACCTTGCTGCCACAACCCCTCAATAACCGGAATTGAGATAACCATTTCATCATTTTTTGATAACCACTCTTTGAGGTAGTACAAGCCAGAATCAATCAACCAACTTCCGACAATTGTTGCTGACTGACTATCTGTTAATAGATGAGCCCAGCTTACTAAATATGGCCCTTCAATTTCTGGCTCATTCCATTTGGCAGTGACACTTGCACCAACCAGTTTTCCCGAGTTTAGGTCAACTTGAGGTTCAAATACGGCTTCAATTTGGCCTTGCTCTACGGCGTTATCAAGTAGCTGTCTGAGATCGATATTTGACAGGCTTATATCATTAGAAATCTCGCTATAAAAGCGATATACGCCTTTCCCGGCATTTTTGGCAATATAAAGAGCCTGGTCGGCGTGCTCAACCAGCTCTGCAGAGCCTTTTGCATCGGCAGGAAAACAAGCCACGCCAATACTTGTAGAGATTTGTACTTCGTTGCTATTTATCCAATAAGGTCTGCTTACTTCACGAATAATTCTGTCGCTGACCGTTTTTACAATTTCGACTTCTTGAGCATCTGCTAACAACACAACAAACTCATCGCCCCCAAGTCGGCTAATAATATCGCCTTCTCTAACCGCTGAAACCAAACGTGCTGCGACATTGCGCAATAAGTCATCTCCGGCCTGATGGCCTAGAGTGTCATTAATCTTTTTAAAGCCATCAAGATCCAAGAACATTAATGCAAACTCGGTGTCTGTCTGATCCGCTTTAATTACCAGCTTTTCCAAGGTGCTGTGAAAATAGCTTCGATTTGGTAGATGGGTAAGCGCATCATAATTGGCTTGGCGGAAAAGATCTCTGGTACGCATTTTGACCTGAGCTTCAACCACCTCTTCAATTTCAGCAGAAATATCACCGGTGTTAGAAAACCGCTCTTTTAGATTCTGCATCAGGCCTTTGACATTAAAGTTGCTTTTGTCTGAGTCTTTGACCTGCGAACCTAAAGAAACCTGACGATCACGGTCAGATTGCAAAAACCGCTGAAGTTCAGGTGTTAATTCAGTTTCATTTTTTACGCGGTTCATAAGTTCAACCATGCTGATTACCTCTTTATCACCTTACAAATTGCGCTCAATAATCTTCTATAATGAGAGCTTTAACTTGCAGATGAATTCTCAATTACTACCTTTTTTTCTGCTCTGGTTAAAGAATCTCGGCCTGCTGCCGTTAACTTAACCCTTTTAACTAACGTCTCTCTAGCAAAGGAAATGCCATGTCTACAATTGGAACCCCTTTTTCGCCAACAGCAACCCGCGTATTACTATGTGGAGCCGGTGAATTAGGTAAAGAAGTTGTCATTGAACTACAACGTTTTGGTATTGAAGTCATTGCCGTAGACCGGTATGAAAACGCCCCTGCTATGCAGGTTGCAGACCGCTCACATGTCATTGACATGCTTGATGGTCACGCCTTGAGAGCGGTAATTGAGAAGGAACAACCGCATATGGTTGTTCCTGAAATAGAAGCCATTGCTACAGACACTCTTGCTGAACTGGAGTCCGAGGGTGTCAAAATCATACCTACCGCACGTGCCACACAATTGACAATGAACCGAGAAGGTATTCGTCGTTTAGCAGCTGAAGAGCTTGGCCTGCCAACTTCAGCTTATGAATTTGCTGATAATTTTGCGGATTTTGAGGCGGCAGTACAAAAAATTGGCACTCCTTGTGTCATCAAACCCATTATGAGTTCATCGGGTAAAGGGCAGAGTGTCATTAAATCGGCAGCAGATATTAAAACCGCTTGGGAATATGCTCAGCAAGGTGGTCGAGCTGGAAAAGGGCGGGTGATTATTGAAGGCTTTATTGATTTTGACTATGAGATTACGCTGCTAACGGTACGTCATGAAAATGGCATCAGTTTCTGCGAGCCAATCGGGCACATTCAAGTTGATGGCGATTATCGTCAATCCTGGCAACCTTGTGCAATGAGTGAAACTGCACTTAAGAGTTCGAGAGAGATTGCCAACAAAATTGCCGATAATCTTTGTGGTGAACAAGGCAGGGGACTGTTTGGCGTTGAACTGTTTATCAAAGGAGATCAAGTCTATTTCAGTGAAGTTTCACCTAGACCTCACGATACAGGCCTGGTGACTTTAATTTCTCAAGATCTTTCCGAATTTGCTCTGCATGCGCGCGCAATTCTAGGCCTGCCAATTCCAAATATTAAGCAACACGGCCCATCCGCGTCGAGCGTGATTTTACCTGAGGGAACTTCTAAACAGACCTGTTATAGCAATCTAGCTGAAGCACTCAATGAACCTGACACTCAAATTAGACTGTTTGGTAAACCAACTATAGATGGTCGCAGAAGAATGGGGGTGGCCATGGCGCGTGCAGAAGATATCGATAAAGCCATCCAAAAAGCTAATCGTAGTGTTGAGAAAGTAAAAATAAGTTTTTAACAATTAACCAATACAAAAACGATCAAAAATCGGTAATGTTTAGAATTCTGTGTCATTT
>DBOI01000151.1:0-10054 GCA_002299245.1 Hydrogenovibrio sp. UBA650 | reverse complement strand
ACAGAATTTTGAACGCTCTCCAAAAATCGGATTGTGTTATATTTACTTAAACCAATATTTAAATATACATTTGGCATTTTGTGGAACCACTATCTCAATCAGATTTTCAAAAAAAGTTTGTTCTTTATAGCGGCATAATCACCTTGATTTTTTTGCTGGTTTTTGGAACCACCGCCCTTTTTAAAGGGGCTATATTCCATGGCACCATACTACTAATCATTCTTGTTGTTGTGCTCATATCCTTAAGCCTGATGATCATAAAAGACAACATCTCGATTGGCGAAATCACCCTATCTTTTATAGGCATTCTATTGATGTCTTATCTAACCGTTACTGGTGGCTGCTGTGACGGAACAGGAATTCTTTGGGCCTATCCAATTATTGTTATTATCTTGCTGCTTAAAGGCTTCTTGTTTGGGCTAATGAGTAGTTTGATCTATCTAGCGGTTGTACTATTTGTTTTTTTTGGTGATCAAACCTTTGTCTATCAATATGAAACAAGCTTCAAAGTTCGTTTTTTATCCACTTTCTTTTTGCTAGCTGGCATGGCATTTATTTATGAATATCTACGCTCAACTTCTCATAGAAATGCACTGATAATAAATGAAAAGCTAAATCTAACCTCCCGATTAGACCCTCTAACAGAGTTACTAAATAGAAGAGCCGCCGTTACAGAATTTGAGCGCGAGTTCAGTATTTATCAACGCCATGGAAATGTGTTTTCAATAATCATCCTTGACCTGGATAACTTTAAACAGATTAACGATACTTATGGACATGCAACCGGCGATCAAGCTTTGATTGAAGTCGCCAAACAACTCACTTCTCATACAAGGTCTGAAGACATTGTTGTGCGCTGGGGAGGAGAAGAGTTCGTAATCATCTTGCCTGGAACAGATTTGCAACAGGCCGCTATAAAAGCAAAAAATATAAAACAACAACTATCAAGTATTAATTATCAGAAACTTGGCGTGTCTGACCCAATCACGGCTAGTTTTGGCGTGCAATCTATTAACAACTCTACTGATGTTGATGATCTTTTTGTTCAAGCCGACAAAAAACTCTACGAGGCCAAAAAGAGAGGCCGGAATCAAGTTGTTAGCTAAGGAGAGAATTAAACAGAACAATTTTTTGACATCTGGTCATTTTTTTAGACAAAGCCGAACAAAGATTTCATAAGTTATTTTTTAATTAAATATCAAGTAGTTATAATAAAATATAAAATTATTTGTCGCCCGTAAAAACGCCCTTGGCACGCCTTATGCTCATTAGAATTTCAGAATTACACTGTCACTGAATTAGAAGACAACAAATAACCAGGAATTCTACAGGGGAACAACCATGACTCTAAACAATACAACGGCAGAAAAAAACAAAGCGCCAATTCTTGAAGAGTATCGTCGTAGTCAAGAAGCCGAGCAACACTTAGCTGAAAACCCATACAAAACTATCTTGTTGCTTTTACAGGGCGCCGTCGATAAAGGCAATCTTGCTAAGGTTTGTCATCAAAGCCAGGTTTTAGTTGAAAAAGGCTTTCATCTGGGACGTATGACTACTATTCTCGACGCACTTAGAGATCGTCTAAACCTAACTCAAGATGCACCTTTCACTTATGATCTTGAAGAGCTTTATCGCTACGCGGACCATAGTATTCAAGAAGCCGTAAGCGAAAAAGACACTTTCTATCTGGACAGCGCGATTGAAATTTTGACAGAAATTCGTGATGGTTGGTTAGAGATGATGCAGCAGACAGGGCAACTACCTGAAAATGGTTAAGTCTTATAAAAGCTAATTCTCAAAAAATCACCGCTAAAAAAACACAAGTCAATCATATAGATTGACTTGTGTTTTTATTGGTTTTGAATGGCCTGTCAAAATACAAAAACTTCACATAAACAAATAATTGAGAGACCATTAACCTGATTAGCACTCTCTTGCATTGAGTGCTAATCATAGGTTATATTAGCTCCATGAAATTTGATTTTAAGGGTGAAGTTATGTCTACAAAGATTACCGCTTACTCACAGAAAGAAAACAACACAGTTCTGCCAGCAGTCCAGCTCAATCAGCTAGTACCAGGGCAAAACCTAGAATCTTATCTGCACGTTATTCAAAACGTACACCAATTAACCGCAGAAGAAGAACGCCAGTTGGCTGAACAGCTTTACTATCATCAAGACGTTGAAGCTGCACGCCAGTTAATTGTTTCGTCTTTGCGTTATGTGGTTCCAGTAGCTCGTTCATACAGTGGTTACGGCTTACCTCTTGGTGATATTATCCAAGAAGGTAATGTTGGTCTGATGAAAGCAGTCAAGCGTTTTAACCCAGAAGAAAACGTGCGTTTAATGACATTTGCTGTTCACTGGATTCGAGCCGAAATCAACGAGTACGTTATCAAGAACTGGCGTATTGTAAAAACTGCCACAACCAAGGCTCAACGTAAACTTTTCTTTAAACTGCGCAGTACTAAAAAGGCATTGGAGTGGTTTGGTGATAAAGATGCTGACAAGGTTGCGGCAGAACTTGGCGTTACCAGAAAAGATGTTTTGGAAATGGAAACACGCCTGTACGGTAAGGATATCTCTGTTGATCTTGATGCTGACGATGACAATGAGAACACAACATTTCCTGTTCTAATCAGTCAGGAAGCCGATCCAGAGACCATTGCTCTGCAGGAAAATCAGGCAAACTATGAATTAACTCGCATGAAACAAGCATTGGCGACTCTTGATGATAGAAGTCGTGATATTCTGCAAAAACGCTGGCTAACCGAAGATAAAGTCGGTCTGAAAGAGTTGTCTGCCGAGTATGGTGTATCTATGGAGCGTATCCGCCAGATTGAAAATCAAGCGCTGAATAAAATGAAGAATTTGTTAATTGCTTGACAGCTTGTATAGATTTTAAGCCAAATTCACGTTTATTTAACTTATATCCCGCTCAATCAGTATAGATTTTGCGGGTTTTTTTATACAAATCAGAAAATAATTATACAAACAGCAGTTGTATTGTCTAACTTTTTCTGTTTAGATTGAACGGTCATTCTACTATTAGAGGAATTTAGCCATGCTTTCTGAACAGGACAACACTCAGTCAAATCTAAACTCTCAGCTTAATGCCAAACAACCTTTTAGCAGAGACGAGCTAGTTACCAATATGCCAGATCTACTTACCGGCGATATTGAAGCGAAGCGAGAGGAGATAAAGCGTTATTTTAATTTGACCTTTGATGGCTACGAACGCTTATTTGATACTCTGGTAGATGACTCTATTTTTTACCAACGCGCCTGCTCACTTCGCCACCCACTTATCTTTTACTTTGGTCACACCGCAACATTTTTTACCAATAAATTGGTTTTAGCCAAATTGCTACCTGAACGCATCAATCCAAAAATAGAGTCCATGTGTGCCATTGGTGTTGATGAGATGTCGTGGGATGACCTGAATGAAAACCACTATGAATGGCCCTCAGTTGAAGACGTCAGGGATTATCGAAAACAGGTACAAAATGCTATTAACAAACTGATTGATGAAATGAACTTTACCTTGCCAATTGACTGGGATAGTCCGATGTGGCCAATTTTGATGGGAATAGAGCATGAACGAATCCATCTGGAAACATCATCAGTTTTAATTCGTCAACTGCCGATTGAATCTGTTCAAAATTCACCTCTGTTTCCAATTTGTAATGAAACTTCAACAGCACCAGAAAATAAACTGGTCGAGGTACCTGCCGGAAGAGTTGATATTAATCATCAAGATCCTGCACCAACCTATGGCTGGGACAACGAATATGGGCAGCATCACGCATTGGTGGAAGAGTTTAAAGCTTCAAAGTATCTGGTATCCAACCAGGAATATTTAGAATTTGTTGAAGCAGGCGGTTATCAAACTTCAGAATACTGGGATGAAGAAGGTAATCGATGGCGAGAATATACTCCAGATAAACATCCAACTTTCTGGGTTAAAAAAGATGATGGCTGGCATTTACGCTGTATGACCGAAGAGATTCCAATGCCTTGGAACTGGCCGGTTGATGTCAATCAACTCGAAGCCAACCTTTTTGTAACTGGAAAAGCAAGCAAACAGGAACAGCTATTCGCCTGCCATCTGAAGATGAGTACTATCGTCTTAGAGAATATAGTGATGTGTTAAACAATTTAGAAAATGCAAACATCAACTTGCAGAAATACGCCTCATCCAGTCCGGTGGATCAAGCTAAGTCCGGCGATTTTTTCGATGTCATGGGCAACGTTTGGCAATGGACCTTAACCCCTATTTATCCATTTGAAGGCTTTAAAGTACACCCTCTTTACGATGATTTCACCATGCCGACCTATGACAACAAACACAATGTTATGGCAGGCGGTAGCTGGATTTCAACCGGAAACGAGATCAACGGTCAATCACGCTACGCTTTTCGTCGTCACTTCTTTCAGCATGCAGGGTTCCGTTACATTGAATCTGACGCTCAAGTAAAAACTGAGTTCACTACCTATGAGACCGACACTGCGGTAGCTCAGTACTGTGAATTTCACTATGGTGACGAGTATTTTAATGTCGCCAACTTTGCTAAAAATTACGCTGAAAAAGCGATTGAATTTGCTAAAGCCGATACGGATTTATCTTCAAAAGATAAACTCAAAGTCCTGGAAGTTGGCTGTTCGGTTGGTCGAGCCAGTTTTGAAATGGCAAGGCATTTCGATGATGTCACCGGCTTGGATTTTTCTGCACGTTTTATTCAAATTGCCAACCAGCTACAAACAGTAGGCGAAATTAAATATGTGATTCCAAATGAAGGCGATATTATGGACTTCAAATCACAAACTCTAAAAGACCTCAACTTAGAAAATGTCGCCCACAAATGCCTGTTCATGCAACAAGACGCCTGTAATTTGAAACCAAGATTTACCGATTATGACATGGTCGTTGCGGTGAATTTAATAGACAGACTCTATGAACCGAAAAAATTCCTCAACAGTCTTACAGACCGGATTAATAGCCATGGCCTACTAATGCTTGCATCGCCATATACCTGGGAAGAGCAGCATACCCACAAGGAGCATTGGCTTGGTGGTTATAAGGACGAAAAAAGTGGAGAAAATGTTTCGACTTTGGAAGGCCTGAATGAGGTGCTAGGTAAAGAGTTTGAATTAATTATCGAACCCTTTGACATCCCGTTTGTAATTCGTGAAACTGGACGTAAGTTCCAACACACAATGTCACAAGTTACTTTATGGAAGAAAAGGTCGTAAACTCAATTGAGCAAATAGATCGGACCATCTCGAGAGAGGGCTTCAACTCTGAAAAGTATGATTTAAGAAAATCACTTTTTGGGCGAGACGATGTCATGCCTATGTGGGTAGCGGATATGGATCTGCCTACCCCGCCTTTTATTGTCGATGCCTTAAAACAGCGTTTAGAACACCCTATACTCGGTTACACCTTATCCGATGATGCAACATTTCAGGCCGTTATTGACTGGCAAGCACAACATAACTACGATGTAGAAAAATCGCAGATTATCTTCACTCACAATGTAGCCAATGGCTTTTTTATGGCAATCCAGGCTTTTACTGAGCCAGGAGAAGCCGTTCTTGTTCAACCACCGATTTATCCCCCTTTTCTATCTGCCCCGGAAGCCAATCAACGCAAGCTGGTGGAAGCCCCACTAGAGCTGATTAAAGGTAGTTATCAGATTAACTTTGAGGCCTTTGAAAAACTTATTATTGAACATGATGTAAAGCTGTTTTTATTTTGTAATCCTCAAAACCCTTCGGGCCGAGTCTGGCAACGAGAAGAGCTTTTTAAACTTGCAGATATCTGCTTAAAACATCAGGTAACGATAGTATCTGATGAAATTCACTCTGACCTGGTTTATGAACCTTATCAACATATTCCTATAGCATCGCTCTCTTCTGATATAGCGAACAACACAATCACTTTAAGCTCGCCTGGAAAAACGTTTAATTTGGGGGGCCTGCAAATTGGTTATGCCATTATTGCTAACCCAGAACTCAAAGCGGCTTATCTAAAAATATGTAATGCCAATCGAATTGACGGTTTAAACCTTTTTGCTCAAGAAGCTCTAAAAGCTGCCTACAGTCAACAAGGCAAACAGTGGCGAGATGATTTGAAGTATCTATTGAATCAGCATTTTGACCACGTAGACATTTTTTTCAAACAATACCTACCAAAAGTAGAGGTGATGAGGCCGCAGGCTTCTTATTTGCTATGGCTAGATTTTAAATGTCTTTTTAAAGATCAGCAGACTCTAAAACACTGGTTAATCCATGATGCAAAGCTTGGCTTAAATGACGGTGTTTCTTTTGGAGGGCAAAGTCTGGTTGGCAACGGCTTTATGCGCTTGAATGTTGCGGTTTCTTCTGAAGTATTAACTGAATGTTTTTCAAGAATTAAGTCGGCAGTCAGAAAGTTAGATAACTAATTCTTGTTTGCAAAATCCTGTTTTCTCAACATACCTCCATGTTTTTTCTAATTAAAAGCGCTTGTTTGTCAGTCAATCACTGAATTCTATACATTATTTATACAATACTTATTATTAACTGTACAAAAGTGCTTGATTAACTTATACAAAAACAATATTATCTATACAGCACTTATACGAAAGTGTATCCAAAATTGTATAAAGGAGCATGAGATGCGTAATTTTTTAAAAATATTTTTAGTCGGAGTGATCTCTTTTTCACTAGTTGGCTGTGATGATGATAATGCCTCACACAACCCTGAAGAACCA
Organism: Hydrogenovibrio sp. UBA650; assembly: GCA_002299245.1. Lineage (GTDB taxonomy): Bacteria > Pseudomonadota > Gammaproteobacteria > Thiomicrospirales > Thiomicrospiraceae > Thiomicrorhabdus. The sequence goes on along the minus strand of DBOI01000151.1, from coordinate 3,300 downwards.
ACCGCAAAATTGAGGGCATTACATGCTTCACCTGATGCACCAAGTGTTGATATTTTGGTTGATGGGGTGGTAGCACTAGAAAACGTACCCTACAAGGCAGGTTCAGGGTATCTATCCGTGCCAACTATGTTCGATGCTTTGGTGAATGTTACAGGCACACAAACAACGGCGCTTGATTTGTCAGGAACGGAACTAAATGCAGATACCAAATACACTGTAATTGCAGCAAATTCGGTTAGTGCAATTGAGGCAATTGTTCTCGATGATACTGTTACAGAGCCTGCAAGTGGAAACTTGGCAGTCAGAGTGGTTCACGCTTCTGCGGCGGCACCAACTGTTGATATTTATATTACTGCCCCAGAAACAGATATTGCATCATCCACACCAATTACAGCTTCTTATAAAGATGCCTCTGGATTTCTTGAAGTACCCGCTGCCGATTACCGAATTCGGGTAACAGCTCAAGGAGCAGCAGATATATTGTTTGACTCTGGAACGATTAGTTTAGCGGAAGGGTTAAAATTAACAGTTGTTGCAGTACCCAGTGAAAATGTAATCGCTCCAATTGATCTTATTGCATTAACTGGAGATGACGCTGCTCCTACCCTAGAAATCACAGACAATCGTGCCCAATTGAGAGTTGCTCATCTGTCTCCAGACGCGCCAAATGTCGATGTCTATGTTGATGGTGCAGCGGTTCTTACTAATGTACCTTTTAAAGCCATTTCAGATTACCTTCTATTAGCTGATGGTACCTACGACGTTGCCGTGACTGCAACCGGAGAAACAGCTTCTGTACTTGAGGTAAATAACTTACAACTGGTCAAACTTACCGCTACAACAGCCGCCGCTGTTAATTTTGTTGCCAGTTTAGAGGCTCTTCCTAGCATTGATGATTTAACAGCGCCTGGTAGTGGCAATGTCAAAGTTCGTGTTATCCACACTTCTCCAGACGCGCCTGCTGTTGATGTCCTAGTGAATGATGCTGTCACCTTAGAAGATGTTGCCTTCAAAGGGGTTTCTGATTACCTAGAAATTCCAGCTGGAACCTATAACTTTAAAGTCAATGCTGCTAACACAACCACCACAGTGATTAATGCAGATGTTGCTTTAGAAGAGGGTGGAATCTACAGTGTCTACGCTGTTGGAGCACTTGCCAGCATTGAACCTCTGGTCAAAAAAGATAAATAAGTGATTTGGGGTTTAGGAACGACTCAATTTAGTTGTTTTGCTTCCTAAGCCCATACAATACGCCTACAATATCTTTGCGGAACTCAATAAGCTGGAATCAGAGTTCTATTGAGGCCTGTTAATTTTCTGGCAAAGCATCTTTGCTTATCCAAACTTGATTTGCTTGACCCTGTACAACTGCCACAGGTAACTCTTTTCCATCCTGCAACCAAACTTTGACTGCTTCTTGTTTTGAAGCGCCGGTAATAAGCTTTAAAATCAGACCACATTTACTGAAAGCACAGTAATTAAGACTAACCCTCTCTGCGGGTGGTTTTGGAGAGTTTCTCTCGATGACAATTGAACTGCACATCGATTCATTTTGCTGCGATGATACTAGCTCAACTGAGTCACTTTTCTGATGACCCGGAAAAAGGCTCGCCGTGTGGCCGTCTTCGCCCATTCCCAGTAAACATAAATCAAATCTTGCGACTGAATCAATCAAATCTGCATAGCCTTGAGCCGACTTTTCACTACCTGCCTCAGTATTTATAAAGTGGGCATTGCCAACCGGAATATCAATATCGCTAATCCAATGAGTTAGCAAGGCCTGTGAATTTCTTTCAGAATCTACGAATGGCAGTACTCTCTCATCACCCATATAGACCTGCCATTTTGACCAGTCTGCATCGGCTTGACTTAAGAGCTGGTAGCAGCGATTCGGCGTTGAGCCACCGGCTGTAATAAAGTGAAACACACCGCTCTCGGCAATTGCCTGTTCAGCAATTTCAAGAATAGTATTAGCAAGTTTTTCAGCTAAGCGCTCGGCATCATCAAATAGATGCCAGTTTTCTGGAAGTGAGATTTTTTCTGGTTGCATAACTACCTCCAATGAGAATGAGGCGACAGCCTCAACTTACTCTTTACAGCTACGGTTAATATAGGTACGCCAGTTTTGATCACTGTGTTCAAACAGTTTATTAGAACCTTCAGGCCCCCAACTTCCAGCGGCATAAGTATCGATATAATCATTCTGACTAGCCCAAGAACTCAATACAGGATCAACTACGTCCCAAGCTGCTTTTACTTCATCAAAGCGTAAGAACAGCGAGCGGTCACCTTTAATAACATCTAACAACAGCTCTTCATAGGCATCTATTTTTGAATTCTCGTCATATTTCATTGAGGCATCAAGACTGATCTGCTCAGTTTTAATTTCCAGGCCGGGTTGTTTGGCGATCATTTCGACTTTAATTGATTCATTAGGCTGAATACCAAATACAATCCAGTTCGGCTCCATTTTTTTGACCTGAGAGTCACGGAAGAACTGTTTTGGCGGGTGTTTGAAACAGATTGAAACCAGAGTTTTTGACTGCTTCATATTTTTACCGGTTTGAATATAGAATGGTACACCTTCCCAGCGCCAATTATCAATATAAAGCTTCATGGCTGCATAGGTTTCAGTGGTTGAATCTTCTGCGACACCGGGTTCATCCAGATAACTAGGAACTTGATTGCCGTGCACCATGCCTTCCGAGTACTGAGCACGATACGCATGACTATTCACCTGGTTTTTTTTGATAGGTCGAATGGAGCGCAATAACTTCACTTTCTCATCACGCAGTGCCTCAGCATCCATGGATGCAGGTGGTTCCATCGCCACCAACGCCATCAACTGCAAAAGGTGGCTCTGGATCATGTCTCGTAACGCACCGCTGTGATCATAGTAGCCGGCACGCGAACCAACACACTTGTCTTCTGCGTGAGTAATCTGAATATGATCGATAGTATTACGATTCCACAAAGGTTCCATTAGGGCATTGGCAAATCGAAATACCATCACATTCTGAACCATGCCTTTTCCAAGGTAATGGTCAATTCGGTAGGTCTGCTCTTCAGACAACGCCTTACTGATTTTCTTTTGCAGAGCTTCTGCGCTGTGAAGGTCATAACCAAACGGTTTTTCCAGAACCACACGACGCCAACCTTTCGATTCTTCGAGAAGATCGTACTTTTTTAATTCATGAGTTACCTGACCAAAAAGGTCTGGCCCCAAAGAGAGATAAAAAGCCACGTTTTGCGAATATTCCGGTTTGGCCAAAGTTTCACACAGTGACCGATAATCATCAC
>DBOI01000077.1 GCA_002299245.1 Hydrogenovibrio sp. UBA650 | reverse complement strand
GTCATAATGGCAGGTGTTGCCATTGGCAGAACAATACGCCAGATGGTTTCAGATTTCGTCGCCCCCAGAGCCAAACCACCTTCACGCAGTGAACGCGGAATACGTGACAGCCCTTCTTCAGTAGAAACAATCACGACCGGAAGAGTCAGAAGAGCCATAGTCAGTGAAGCCCATAAAAGGCCAGGTGTACCAAAGGTAGGGCTGGGCGACTTATAGTCGTAAAAGAGATCGTCTATCGAGCCACCGAGAATATAGACGAAGAAACCGAGACCAAAAATACCGAATACAATTGAAGGCACTCCGGCAAGGTTATTGATTGAGATTCGAACCATTCGCAGCATCGGACCATCTTTGGCATACTCACGCATATAGATGGCAGCGACCACCCCCATTGGTGTGACCAGTACAGTCATCAACAGAACCATAGTGATGGTACCGATCATCGCAGGGAATATCCCGCCTTCGGTATTCGCTTCACGAGGGTCATCAAGCAGGAACTTGCCAATACCGTGGAAGAAGAAACCGGTCTTCGCCAACAAACTCATATCATTAGGCTGCCAGAAAGTAACGATCATCTTAACCGGCACGGTTACCTGTTGGCCGCCACTGATTTCAAGCGTGACTTCTCCATACTCATTTAGCTTTGTATAAAGTACTTCAGTTTCAGCTTGATAGGCCACAAACTGCTGCTGAAGCTCTTCTTTTTCAGCAGCTAATCGAGCAGCTTGCTGATCATCAAACTCACCGCGTTTACGAAGTTTTTTCTCTTCAAAACGCAGCTGTTCTATTTTGTAGTTAATCGCTCCGATATCATGCTTTTCAATCGAACGAATTTTGTCGCGAGTCTCTGTACTTTGCTTAACCTGATCGGCCAACAAATTAAGTACCATTTTCTTATCGACCACGGTTGTTCCAGCGATTTTGGCACTAACTAAACGACCAAACACGTTTCCGTATTCGTAACGTTCAATAACCATAATATCGTCAGCCAGCTTATTCATATCACTGCTGATTAGGTCATCATTAATCCAGCGGAAATCGATACCATAAACATCACGGTTACCGACTTTAATAAGGTACTGAGTACCTTCTTTTGTTTCACCGGTCGCTGAGTCGGTAAATGAACGAGCTTTATAGTCACGATTCTCACCAATAACCGTCTCTGTCTGCCCATTTTGAGTAACATCAAACTCGTAAACGGTATGCGGCCAGAAATGGACTGCGCCGCGATAGGTAATCATCAGAATCAAACCAATTACCAGCACCACACTGACACTGACCATGGCAGAACTCATCCAGATCCAGTGTTCACCTTTATTAAACCAAGATTTCATCAGCTTGCTCCTTATAGTGAACCGTATTTGCGACGCATACGTTGACGAACAACTTCTGCCAGAGTGTTAAAGAAGAAGGTAAAAATAAACAGTACCAAACCAGAAAGGAACAATACGCGGTAGTGAGAGCTCATCACCTCTGCTTCTGCCATTTCAACCGCAAGGTTAGCTGAAAGTGTGCGCATACCTTCAAAGATATTGACCTCCATTAGAGGTGTATTTCCAGAGGCCATAAGCACAATCATGGTCTCACCGACTCCACGTCCAAAACCGAGCATGATAGCCGAGAATATACCCGGACTGGCGGTAGGAATGACAACACCAACCAGAGTTTGCCAACCACTTGCGCCGAGTGCTAAAGAACCATTAACCAGATAACTTGGAACGTTATAGATCGCATCTTCAGTTACCGAGAAAATTGTCGGAATCAGAGCGAAGCCCATGGCAAAACCGATAACCATCGCATTACGCTGGTCAAAGTCGATACCAGCAGAAACCGTCAACCACTGGCGCATATTGCCATCAAACATGGTGTTTTCAATTGGACTACTCAACTGCAAAGCAAACCACCCTAAGAATATAACTACTGGAATCATCAATACTGCACGACGACCGACAGGAACCATCAAGCGAATATTCTCTGGTAAACGAGACCAAGCATAACCAAACAAAATTATCCCGATTGGCAAGACTATGAGAATTGCAAAGAATCCAGGAAGGTTTGCCTCCATATAAGGTGCTAACCAGAGGCCTGCTAAAAACCCTAGGATTACCGTAGGCAGAGCTTCAATCATCTCTACGGCAGGCTTAACCCATTGACGAGTCGCTTTATCCATAAAGAACGCCGTGTAGATTGCGGCCAGGATTGCGATAGGAACAGCAAACAACATTGAGTATAGTGCTGCTTTGATGGTTCCCCATGTCAGAGGCATTAATGAGAACTTAGGTTCAAAATCAGAATCTGCAGAAGAGGATTGCCAAGTATATGATGGCTCTTCATAACCTTCATACCAAACCTTACCCCAAAGACTACTAATGGACACATCCGGGTGCTCATTTTCCATTTCAAAGTGCACCAGGTTGCCACTCGAAGTTTCAACCAGAGCGCCATCTGCTCGCGGCGCAATTGTTACCAACCCGCCATTTGCATCAATGTCAATTTGCTCAGTCCCCAGATGACGTTCGGCTGTTGAATGAAACAAATGAAAATCACCTGCTTCATCTGTAACAGCAAAACCCTTACGAGCTAACTCGATACCAATCGAACTAATCGGCACATTTCCGGCTTCAAACTTTCGAATTTTTTGCAGTGCAAAATTGTTGCTCTCATCTCGAACAGGGAACCACTGATAGACATTACCTTTATCAGTACCCACCATTAAAGAATAATTACCCAGCAGGAAACGAATTACTGTCGGTTTTTCATCGCTTTCAACTAGACTTATTGTTTGTAGCAACTCGGGAGATTCTAAATCAGCAATATTGTAGTAGGCCACTTGACCTTTTTTATTGATACTGTAGAGATTGCGTCCACTGGTATCGATCATCAGCCATTCACTGTCAACATTGAGCGCAATAGAACCACTCTGATCTTGTTCCAGAGTTGTGTCGCCCGTTAACATTGACTCGATCTTTGTGAAAAGAGCAATATTGACCTGTTTAGTTCCCTTCTCTTCGTAAGCAATAAATACTTCGGAATCCGAAGTCAGAACCGAAAGCTTACTGATTTCTGAAGAGCCCATTTCTATTGGCTCTTGACCAAAAGGATAGGTAATTTCCGGAGTCACTGTGCGCACATCATTCGGATAAGTGACCTTATAGCCGTACTTAGCAATTAATAAAGAGCCATCGCTCAAACCAAATGCTAAAACTCGCTCCATTTCATTTACAACTGTGAAAGCGGTAATTTTCTCGCCATTTAACGGCAGGTTTTCAGAAAAAGACTCTGTTCCGTCAGCCACGACAAACCCGGTCATGGTTCCGGTTTGAGAAAAACGCACCGCAGTAGTCTGATATTCATCAATCCCATAATAAAGGGTCTTCTCACTTGGACTACCAGGAATCTTATAGCCTGTAGCTTTTTCAATATGCGGCGGTGCAAACAATGGCAGGACTACATACATCAAGAAGAACATGATCAGGAGTACTGCAAAAATGACCCCGATACCACCAGTAGAAATACTGTATTTAGAAAGCGCGTCTTTAAGGTTTCTGCGCCGAATTCGCTTTTCGAACTCAGGACCCTGGAGAGCCTTATCAAGCTTCGTTTCAAGATTAATAGACATTGGTATTACCCACCTTATGTATTTTTACCCGAGATCAAAGGTACTTTTTTGAAAAGCTCGGAAACTCAAATTTTGAGGTGATAATAGCAGTCCAATATGACACCAAAATTGCATTTAAAAACAGTTTTAAATATTTCTGTAACATTTCTGTAACACTTTATAAGCAATCCTGCTCAAGCTCTTTTTTCATGCCAATGACAGCCATCTAGAACAATAGATAATTGCACCAAAAAAACCAAAAAACCGCACCATTAACAATCAACAATTTCAAACCAGACAAACTATCCGAACAGCCTAAAAAACATTAAAGCTTTGATATTAAAAAGAAATCAAACATAAATAAATTAAATTGGTAACATGGCACGGTTCACGCTATTATCAAGAGGTTTAATTTTTAATTTCACACGTAGATAAAAGGACAAAAGTATGTCACAAGCTATTTTCGATATGATCAAAGAAAATGACGTCAAGTGGGCAGATCTTCGCTTCACTGATACTCATGGTAAAGAACAGCACGTAACCATCCCTGCTAGCAAAGTAGACGAAGATTTCTTCACAGATGGTGAAACATTTGACGGTTCATCTATCGAAGGTTGGAAAGGTATCAACGATTCAGACATGCTTCTAATGCCTCAATCAGATGGTTTCTACATGGACCCATTCACAAACGATCCAACCATCATTATCCGTATGATGATCGTTTCTCCAGCGACGATGGAATCTTATGAAAAAGATCCTCGTGGTATCGCTAAAAAAGCAGAAGCTTACCTAACTTCAACAGGAATCGCTGACAGCGCATTCTTTGGTCCAGAGCCAGAGTTCTTCATCTTTGACGATGTGACCTGGGGATCTGATATGTCTGGTAGCTTCGTTAAGCTTCACTCTGGTGAGTCTGCTTGGGAATCAGAGCGTGCAGTTGAAGGCGGAAACCTAGCTCACCGTCCTAAGGTTAAAGGTGGCTACTTCCCAGTTCCTCCAGTAGACCAACTACATGAAGTACGTGCAGATATCTGTGCAATGGCTGAAGCGATGGGTCTTCGCCTTGAAGCACACCACCACGAAGTTGCGGCTGGAGGGCAGTGTGAGCTAGCTGTTGCGGGTAATACGCTAACAGCTAAAGCCGATGAAGTTCAAATTCTTAAGTACGCTGTGCACAACACGTGTCACGCACTTGGTAAAACAGCGACATTCATGCCTAAGCCAATCGTTGGTGATAACGGTACCGGTATGCACATTAACCAATCACTTTCTAAAGATGGTAAAAACATCTTCGCTGGTGATGTTTACTCAGGTCTTTCACAAGAAGCACTATGGTACATCGGTGGTCTAATGAAGCACGCACGTGCACTAAACGCATTCACTAACCCTGGCACTAACTCATACAAACGCCTTGTCCCTGGTTTTGAAGCACCAACATTCATTGCATACTCTGGTAAGAACCGTTCTGCTTCTATCCGCATTCCGTATGCACCGTCTGAGCGTTCACGTCGTGTTGAACTACGTTTCCCTGATCCAACGGCTAACCCATACCTAGCATTCTCAGCATGTCTAATGGCTGGTCTTGATGGTATTATGAACAAAATTGAACCAGGTGATCCTGCAGAGAAAGATCTATATGACCTATCTCCAGAAGAAGAGCAAGATTACGATAATCTTTGTGCTTCGCTAGAGGAAGCCCTAGAGTCACTAGACAAAGACCGTGAGTTCTTGAAAGCTGGTGGCGTATTCACTGACGAAGTTATCGATTCTTACATCGATCTTAAAATGGAACACGTTACTCGTCTTCGTGCGACAACTCACCCAATCGAATTCGATATGTACTACTCTGCATAATCACTCTTTTTCGATTGAGTCAAAAAACCCGCTTCGGCGGGTTTTTTATTATCTAAAGAAACACTAAACTACACCTTTTCTTAATCATTCCGAAAATAAATGAATTCCGCACTAAGCATATTACAAACTGTATTTGGCTATAGCTCCTTTCGCGCCCAGCAGGAAGAGGTGATTACCGATGTGATCAATGGCAAAGATTGCTTTGTACTTATGCCAACAGGTGGAGGTAAATCTCTTTGTTATCAGATTCCATCGATTGCTTTATCCGGTACCGCGATCATCGTCTCGCCGTTAATCTCGCTGATGCAGGATCAGGTCACCGCCTTAAAAGCCAACGGCATCAAAGCAGCCTTTTACAACTCTTCACTTGATGATGCTCAGGCACATCATGTTTTAATGAATCTGCACACAGGTGAACTTGACCTACTTTATGTTTCACCGGAACGCCTGTTAACAGACCACTTTATTAAGCAGCTATCGCAAATAAAGATCGCCCTGTTTGCAATTGATGAAGCCCACTGCGTTTCACAATGGGGCCACGATTTTAGACCAGAATACACTCAGATCGGAACCCTGCGCTCAAGCTTGCCACAAATACCATTTATTGCTCTAACCGCAACCGCAGACCCCGCAACCCAGCAAGACATTCTGCACCAGCTGCAACTGCAAAATCCAAAGGTACATCAAACCAGTTTTGACAGGCCTAATATCCGCTATAGTGTTAAAGAGAAACGCCAAGCTAAGAAACAACTACTAGAATTTCTAGAAGCCCAGGAAAACAGTGCCTCTGGTGTGATCTACGCCAATAGCCGAAAAAAAGTGGAGGAAATTACAGAGTTTCTAAAAACTGAAGGTTTCTCAGTTGCTGCATATCATGCAGGTCTGCCCTCGGAGATTCGTCACAAGGTTCACCATCAGTTTATAAGAGACGAAGTACAGATAGTTGTCGCCACCATCGCCTTTGGCATGGGTATCGACAAACCCAATGT
>DBOI01000018.1 GCA_002299245.1 Hydrogenovibrio sp. UBA650 | reverse complement strand
CATCTATTTTTAGCAAATAAATTTATGAGGATAACAGCATGGCTAATATCATAAATTGTTAATATATATAGAGTTTTACAAAAAAATAATTTTCGATTACCATCGAAAAATAGATATTTTCATAGAAGAAGATTTATGTCTTTGACATCAAAAATTAGCAGCTTGTTCTTTTGCGAGCAAAAACGAAAAAGGCAATTAGATGCCCTGCTTGAGGAGAGGTACCAAAACCTGTATCGATTGGCCTATGCTTGGTGTCATCAAGCCTCACTGGCTGAAGATTTGGTACAAGAAACATTTTTAAAAGCTTTAGAAAGCAGTGATGATCTTGATCGTTTGGAATCTTTTGATGCATGGCTTGCCAAAGTTATGCACAACCATTTTTTGGATACAGTACGCTATAACCAGCGCTGGAAAATGGTTGATGAAATTGCGATTGATCACTTTTATTCTGTGGAGTGTAATGAAAGTGTTTTGATTGAGCAACAGACATCAGAGTGCTTATGTAAAGCGATGGCAAGCCTGCCTTTTGAGCAGCGTGAAGTGATAGCGCTAGTCGACCTACAGGGGTTCTCTTATAAGCAGATATCTGAAATTACTGGTACACCTATTGGAACCGTGATGAGCCGTATTTCTCGTGGTAGAGAGAACTTGATAAAACGAATGCAACAGATAGAAAAAGGGCAATCAAAGATTGTTCCTTTACGGAGATAGACATGAGCCATTCAATTCAAACTTATCAACTACATGCCTATTTAGATGGCGAGTTAAGTGAAGATGAGTGCTTGGAAATTGAAAAAGCGCTTGATTCTGACCCTGAATTGCGTGAGCAACTCGCACAACTCAATAGTTTGAAAAGAGTGGTCAAAGACTCGCTTTCAAGTGTGCCTGTGCCACCTAAAAACCGCAAATCTGATAATCGTCACAGTGCTTTTTGGAATTTACCTAGAACAGCGGCTGCTTCACTTTTTTTAGGTCTGGTTTTAGGTGCCGGGCTATTTAAGGCTTTTGTATACCAGATCGATTCTTTTGGTGTTGTTGAACAAGCCGTTTCAGATAACTATTTAGTTCACCTCGATTCTGATTCACCGAAAAAGCAGCAAAAAGCGATTCAAAAAATTGAAGAGTTACTGACTTCGGTTAGTTCCGAATCTCAGGTTGAACTGATTTCCAACCATAAAGGGGTGGCGCTTTTTGATGTACGCAATCCAAATAATAAGGATTTAACCCGCTTGTTGAAAGAGTATGATAATTTAACATTGTCAGCCTGCCAGAGAGCTTTGGAGAGAGCCAAACAAAGAGGTCAAGAGATCAATGTTATGTCTCGAGTTCGGCAGGACAAACCCGCGATTGATGCCGTAATTGAGCGATTACATTCACGCTGGAATTACACTAAAATTTAGTTGTATCAGGCTACAGGATTCAAGAAAGTTGATCAAAAACAGCTCTGCTTATAAGGGCATTTTAAGATGCTAAAAAAACAAAATACGGGTTTGTTAAGCCTGCTATTTTCGAAACAATTCCATCCGCTTTTTTTGGTTCAGTTCTTAGGTGCCTTTAACGATAACCTTTTTAAAAATGCACTGGTAATGCTGATTACCTTCAGGCTTACAGATACAGCTACCGACACCGGCCTGTTAATTACATTAGCGGCAGGCCTGTTTATTTTGCCTTTCTTTGTTTTCTCCTCGCTCGCGGGACAGTTAGCTGACAATTACTCAAAGACAATGCTGCTAAAAAAAATTAAGTTAGCAGAGGTCTTGGTTATGGGGCTTGGTGCAATTGCACTGTTAAATCAAAGTGTAAGCTTGTTGCTATTTACGCTGTTTTTAATGGGTACACAGTCTGCATTTTTTGGGCCGATTAAATACGCGATTCTGCCAGAAATTCTAGAGCAAAAGCTGTTGGTTCAAGGTAACTCTCTGTTTAGTGGTTCAACGTTTATAGCGATTCTTTTAGGAACCATAGCCGGGGGCGTTGGAATTTTGGCGGAAGGTGGCCTGGAAATTATGGCAATATCAGTGTTGATTGTTGCCATTCTAGGTTATCTTTTGAGCTTGGTTATAAAGTCGTTAGCAGCTGCAAATCCAGATTTGATTATCAATTGGAACCCAGTTTCATCGACTTGGAATATGCTGAGAAACGCATTTGATTATTCAATTTCAATAAAAGCTGTAGTCGGCATTTCCTGGTTCTGGTTTATTGGCGCGACACTTTTGAGTCAGATACCGGCATTGGTTAAATACAATATGTTTGCCTCCGACCAAGTGGTTGTGGTGTTTTTAACCCTGTTTTCGGTTGGCATTGCCATCGGTTCAGGTTTGGCAAGCAGATTAATGCTTAAACGAGTACATGTGAACTGGCACTGGATTATCTTGCTGCTGATGTCATTTTCTATTCTGTTAACGGTATGGAGTGTGAGCAGTTTGTCTTCACATCTGGAATTAGTTTCACGTGAAACATCTGAACCTGTCTATGGAACCATGCAGCTACTTTCAATATGGCCTGTTAATTTGTCTTTCCTAGGAATGGGGCTGTTAGCTGTACTTGGGGGGCTCTATATCGTCCCGCTTTACACTCTGCTACAAACTTATACGCCTTTATCCGTGCGTGCTAGAATGGTGGCTGTAAATAATATCGTCAATGCCCTGTTAATGGTAGTTTCCGCCATTTTAATTATGATCGGTTTTGCCATTGGACTAAGTCTGTTGCAGATGTTGATGATGTTAGTTGTAATGAATTTCATCGTGGTTGCCTGGTTCTGGTTTAATCGGCAGTTAGTTTTAAAATAAAGGTTAAATATGCAGTGGTTGCTTAAGATATTCGCTAAATTGATTTTTAAATTGGCTTACCGTGTTGAGGTGAGAGGATTAGAAAACTATCAATACGCGGCAAAAAATAAGCAACCCATTCTGATTATCGCCAACCACGTATCTCTATTAGACGGGCCTTTACTGGAGCTGTTTGTTCCTGGCGAAACTACCTTTATGGTTGATAAGTCACATACCGAAAAATGGTATGAGCGTTTTCTGCTATCGATGACGAACTTTATTTCTGTTGATATTCACAGTCCCTATGCTGCAAAGCACATGGTCGATGAGCTCAAAAAGGGTAAGCAGTGCATGGTGTTCCCTGAGGGACGAATCACCACTAATGGCGCTTTGATGAAAGTTTATGATGGTACCGGTTTGATTGCGGATAAAGCTGACGCTCAGGTTTTAACGATTAATATTGAAGGTGCTGTATACAGTAATTTTTCATATTTAAACGGCAATCATTTCTCTTACATCAAGCAGCGTTGGTTTCCAAAAATCAGGTTGACGATTAGGCCTCCAGTAACAGTTTCGGCAGATAAATCTCTAAAAGGAACTGAGCGCCATAAATTTTACAAACAGCAGGTTTTTAAGCTCTTAAGAGATGCACAGTACTATGGTTCAGTGCAAGATTATCCGGTGTTCAAGAGTTTGCTGGAAGCTAAAAAGAAATACAATGCCAAGCAGATTAATATTGAGGACATCAATCACGTCAATTTGAGTTTGAAAAAACTGGTGGTCGCCGCAAAAGTTTTGGGGGCTGCCCTGACAAAACAACTTGGCGATCAGCAACGTGTTGCTATTATGTTGCCAAATGTGTCAGCGATGCCGGTTACTTTTTTTGCACTGCAAGCATACGGCTACGTTCCGGCTATGATCAATTTTACCGCTGGTCAGGGAGCAATCAAATCCGCGCTTGAAACCGCTGAATTACAGACTCTAATCACTTCCAGAAAGTTTGTTGAGGCTTTTGAAATTGAAGACTTAATCGCCGTTATTGCTGAAAATACCGATGTAATTTACCTTGAAGACATTAAAGAGCAAATTGGGGTTTTCGACAAAATAACGGGCCTGTTACGTTCAAATAAATCTATGCCGGGCTATTCAAAACAGCCTGAAGATGAAGCTGTAGTGCTCTTTACTTCCGGGTCTGAAGGTGCTCCAAAAGGTGTGGTTCTGACACATTCAAACCTGCTCAGCAATATCAACCAGATCAACGCAATGCTACACCTGTTGCCTAATGAGCGAGTATTTAATGCACTGCCAACTTTTCATAGCTTTGGTTTAACAGCGGGATTGCTTTGGCCAATTCTGAAAGGGGCCAAGGTATTTCTTTACCCATCTCCTGTGCATTATTCTGTGGTACCGGAGATGGTCTATTCGACCAATGCAAAGCTGGTATTTGGTACGGATACCTTCTTTAATGGTTATGCGCGTAAAGCGGATTCATTTGATTTCTATAGCCTGCGAGCTTTGGTGGCCGGCGCAGAACGTCTGCGTCCAGAGACTCGAACTCTATATGCAAACAAATTTAGACAGCCTATCTATGAAGGTTACGGCGTTACTGAAACCACTCCAGTATTGGCCGTCAATATTCCCACTGCTTTTAAAGATGGCTCCGTCGGTCAGTTTGTTCCCGGTGTAGAGTATCGTCTTGAAAATGTACCAGGTATCGATACTGGTGGGCGCTTGTTTGTAAAAGGGCCAAACATTATGAAAGGCTATTTAATGCCCGATCAGTCTGGTGTTCTTTTGCCACCACCAGATGGCTGGCATGATACCGGTGATATTGTTGATGTCGATGAAGATGGCTACATCTGGATCAAAGGACGTGCCAAACGATTTGCTAAGATTGGTGGTGAGATTGTCTCTTTAACCTCTGTAGAGTCTTACATCAACCAAGCCAGTCCCGAAAGTCATCATGTTGTTGTTGCAGTACCTGACGAACGTAAAGGCGAACAGCTCGTGCTGGTAACTGATGATGCTGTGATTAACCGTAAAGCAATCGCAGAAGCAGCTAAAGAGAAAGAAGTGTCAGAATTGATGATTCCAAAAACGGTTATTTTGGTTGAGAAGGTTCCAGTTCTTGGAACTGGAAAAACCAACTATCCTGAAGTGCAAAAAATTGCTGAGCGATATTTCAATTCTTAACAAATTAGAGAGCTGGTATTTTTGCCAGCTTGGATAAGTTATTGGCCCAGTTTAACTCTTATATAGAGATTCCAAGTCCGCGATTTTATTTTCTAATGCAATCTCGTTTTGACGTTGAATCAGCCCCGCCCAATTATCACAGATTTCCTGCATAGTTTTATAACCCAGCTTACTGTTGCCAAACAAATGTGATTCAAGCTGGTATATTGCGCCCTTGAGGGCGTTATTAGGAATATCGTCTACCGATTTTATCTTGAAGTCGTTATGCAGTTGACGGAGAAGCTCTTTGTAAAATTCATTGAGAGGCAGATCACACATCGATTTACTGAAGGTCAGTTTTTCACCCTCATCAAGTTCGGCTGTTGCAATCTCATTAATCTGTTCATTGATTACTTTTAGTTTTCGATTGGCTCGAATTAACAAAATAAATGTAATCAACCACATAACGGCTAATAAACTGATGACAACCAGCCATGTCCCTGCATCAGAAAATGATTGCATCGTCGGAGTTTGAGCACTTGGTTTTGTTGTCTCAGTATCCGTTGATGGCAGCTTATCTAAACGGTTGGTCTCGGTTTTTTGCTGAATTACTGGAGGAATGGCTACATTAGATGGCCAAATTGAAATTGGCGGTGTTTTCAGCGTAGCGACCTCTGGTTTGTTGGTTTTGGTATTCCACCACTTAACGGTTAAATCTGGAATCTGTACTGAGCCTTCGGTAGTAGGCAGTATGGCCTGTGAAACGGTTAGTACACTGGTTACACCTTCAGCGGTAACCATCTGTTCGACACGATTGTCATCAGAATAAACTTTATAGTTTGCACCATTTTCCGTCACAATTTCTGGAAGCTGACTGCTTTTTAAACCTTCAACTTTTAGGGTAATAATCCGTCTCAGACTATCGCCAACATGAACAGTCTGAGGCATTCCTGGCCACTTTTGTGACAGCTCAACAGAAGAAGCAGGAAGCCATAAGCCTCCGTCTTTAATCTGTTTTGGTTTGACTTTAACGCTAATTGGAGGCGCAACGGCACGAACCCCTTTTTGAGTCGCTCGAAAATTCAGCAACCCGGTGAATGATGGCCCAGGGATTTTGTAAGTACCACTTTTTTGCGGATAGAAAGCGTATTTCCATTCGTAAACGGTGTACTGTTTACCATTTAAGGTTTTACCAAAAACGGATTGCTCTTTAATCTGCTCAGAAAGGGCGTCATCAAATTTGGGTGGGCGAATATTACCGTTAACCAAGCTGCCCTTGTGATAAAAACGCAGACTGTAAATGACTTGTTCCTGGACAAAGACAGATTGTTTATCAACGCTTGCCTCTAAGAAATATGGACGGTTGCGATCATCAACCTTGACTTGATTTACTGTTATAGGCAGTGCTTTACTCTTAACACCGTCAAACTCAAAGGGTGGGATAACTAACTTGCCAGCCTGTTTAGGCAGTAGTTGAACTCGCCAGCGGGTGAAAGATTTGTAGTTGCCATTAATAATCTCAACTTGATTGCTCTGCTGCTGGTTTAAAACCTCAAATTGGTCACTAAGAATCTCAAGGTCTAGTTGGCTACCTCGGGTTTGAAAATCTGCCTGGATAATTAGAGTCAGAATGTCACCAACCTCTATGACCTGGCGATCGGTTTTGACCGATAATTTTGCTGCTATAGCGAGTTGGCTGAAACTCAGAACAGAGATGCTAAGTAAAGTAATTAAAAGCTTACTAAACAGGTGTTTTTTGTTGGAAGGCTGCAATTGTTTCATAGAATTACCACTGCTTCTGATTAGATTTGTTGGCGCGCGGGTTTTGCTGATACTGGTACTCAAATTTCTTTTTCAAAAAAAGGCCGGGCTGATCCGGAATCTGTTTTAGCCAGTTTTTCTGAGCCTGTTCTTGTTCCGTCAGCTCTGACTTGGGTTGTAGCTGTTCTTCTCCGTCAACTAGCCTATTGGCTCCAATCTGGTCACTGTTTTCTTGATCACTCTTAAAGTCTTCATTTGATCCTGAAGAGGACTCGCCAATGACAGATTCGTCAGTAGGCTCTTGTTGCTGATTTGGATCTTTATTATCGGTTTGTTCGCTGGAAGGGCTTGAGCTATCTGCAGTTGCTGTCGGTGCACTTTGTTGGCTGTCTCCTGTTTGCGGATTATTTTCTCGATTCTGGGCCGGTTTTTGGTTGTTACTGTCGCTCCCCATCGCAGAAGATGAGTCTTCAAGATTGTCTGTTTGTAAAGCATCGCTGCTTTCTGTTTTTTGTTGTTGCTCTTGGGTTAATTCAGAGCCTTGATCAGCAGAAGTATCAGTCTCGTCTGAGGTTTCTGTATTGTTATTTGCGGCTGTGGAAGGTTTGTCAGACTCGGGGTCGATTTGATCCTGAAGAGACTCGTCAGATGAGCTGATTGATTTTAGTCGATTAACCAGTTCAAGATTTGCTTTGGCTGCTTGTAATTCAGGGTCTAGAAGTAGAGATTTTTCATAGGCTTTTATTGCCTCATCCAGCTGCATATTTTTTGCCAGTGCATTGCCAAAGTTATAGTAACCGTTTGCACTTTTATCCAATTCGAATAATCTCGCAGCATCGGCATACTTGCCTTGTCTGTAGAGGGCACTTGCCCGCCATTGCTGATGCTTAAATAGGTTTTCGGCGGTTTCATAGTCTTTAGCCTGCCAGGCTTGATAGCCGAGTTGGTCATGAGTAAGGAACATTTCGCTGACATCGGTGTTTAGAGATTCTGCGAAACTGTCCTGAGGCGTCAGTAAGCCGAGCGGCAACACGCTAAAACCAAGTAAGCCAAGCAATACCCCTCTACGGAAAATAAATGCCGCCAAGGGTATTAGAAGGAATAATAAATAGATTCCAATATCGAGAGGGTGATCGACATCTTTTTCTGAGTCCAGAGACTGTTTCTGGCTGGTGGAGAGTTTTGGAGGTAGCAGTTTGTCACTATAATCGGTTCCAATCTGAAAGTGATACCAGTCGATATTTGTTGAGCTTTCGAGCTTATCGAATCGATCCAGAGGTACCTTCGGCAAAATCAAGTTTCCATTGTCATCTTTTAGCAATCCATAACTTGGAATCTGTACGACACCGCCATCCTTACTGCCAAGAGTTAACAGGCTGATGCTGTGATTATGGCTATCTATCCATCGTTGCATAATGCTGGTTTGAGCGGGTTCAATGTCATCTGTTATCCAAATAATGTGGCCTTGGAATACTTTGGCTCCCTTAAGCAACTCATGGGCTTTTTCCATTGCCAGTATTGGTTCTGATCCAAACTTAGGCATCAGCACAGGATTTAAGCTTGGTAACATACTCAGTAAGGTCTTATTGTCTTCAGATATTGGGGTAATTGTGTGTGCTGATCCTGCATATGCGACCATCCCTATAGCGTAATCAGGGTTTTGTTTTACAAGGTCGGTAAGCTCGTATTTAACACGAGCTAAACGATTTGGAGTAACGTCATCTGCCAGCATCGATAGAGACAGGTCGAGTACGATGACGATACCTTGTTGAGATTTTTGAGCTGGAACATCAACCGATTTAACCCAGGGACCTGCCAGCGCAAACACCGTTAAGAACCAGGCAGTTGCTAAACCGAGATAAGCAATTTTTTCATTAATGGTAGCGGCTTCAGTACTGTTATCGCCGAGCAGTAAACGGCGGAATTTTGGTTCGATAACCTGATGCCAGGCCCCCTGTTTTTTATTGGCCTGCCAAGCACGCCATATAATCCAGATAATTGGCAGTAAAGCAACAAACCACCAGGGACGAAGAAAGTTAATAGCCATCAATTCAAACATTGTCAGGCTCCCATTCTTCTGAGTTGTTGCCAAGCCAGCAGCATACTGAATAGAAAACCAAAACCAAGGGGCCAGTAGTAGAATTCGGTTCTTAAACGGTAGCTGAACACATCGTGATCAACCGATTCCAATTCATTGATGTACTGGTAAATCTCTCCGAGCTGTTCAGTATCATTAGCCTGGAAAAATTGCCCACCAGTGGTTTCGGCAATTTGGGTCAATGTCTCCACATCCATATCCGAGCGACTGCTTAAAAAGCGATCCAGTCCAGTACGGTTTTTCACCTTTCCGACTCCAACGGTATATATTTTCAAGCCCATTTCTTGTGATTTTTCTGCCGACTCTAAAGGGTTAACCACGCCGGCTGTATTAGACCCATCGGTTAGCAGAATGAGTACAGCGGATTGTGTTTTCGTCCCCAGTTTATTCTCTTTGAAGTGTTTCAGGGTAAGTCCAATCGCGTCCCCTATGGCGGTGTTTTGGCCAGCCATTCCAATTTCGGCTTCGGCAAGCAGCGCTTTTACCGTCTCCAGATCATATGTCAATGGACTCTGTAGGAATGCCTGGGTACCGAAAACAACCAGTCCCATTCGATCGCCTTGGCGTTGACTAATGAAGTCGTTGACAACGTCCTTTACCGCCACCAGGCGATTGACTTCTTCACCTTCTAAATACATATCGACTTTCTCCATAGAACCAGAGAGGTCAACCGCAAGCACGATCTCTTTACCACTGATTTGAAAAGGAGTTGAATCCATATATAGTACTGGCCTGGTAGCGGCAATTAACAGGCTGATCCATAGTAGCCATGCCAACAGCGGAATTCCGAGGCGAGTTTGATTAATTTCGACAAGGAACTCTTCGGGCAATTCGGATTCCACACGGCTGACAATTTGTGGCGCCAAAAGAGGGCTGTGCTGTTTACTTACTGGTTTGATCAGGCGATTTATTAACAAAGGCAGTGGAATAAAGGCGATCATCCATGGCCAGACAAAGTTGAGGTTAATAATAAAATCGATAGCACTCTCAAAACTGGTCATTGGTGATGTCCTTTTATCCATTTGAGAGCATATGTATGTAGCTTTTTTAGTTCATCTTGTGTGTCAGTCTTGGTCAGATCACGCTGACTTTTATAACCGATTTCAATTATCTCCAACAGGCCTTCAGGCTGTTTTATGTAGCCGCAGGTTTGTTTTAAAAATTTAACCCACTCCTCGCTTTTTAGTGAAGATGTTTGTTTGCGGCCGTAAGCTGTCAAAGCCACCTGTTTTAACAGGGCATTAATTTCTGATATTTTCTGAGAATCCAAGCTGTATTTATTGTCTAAAATTTTTTGCAGTTTTGACTTTGCCGAAACTCGATAACGATTACGACGCTTCTGGTCAAAGTAATACCAGAGAACACCAACGATTATAGAGGTCATGACAAAAATCATAATCCACCAGCTAAAGGCAAGGGGCCACCAGCCTATCGGATCAGGAAGTTGAATATCATTTAACTGGTCGAGAATTTGTTCTGTAGTTTGCATAATGTTTATTGAAGCAACCGATTTTCAATCAGGCTCATTAGAGGTTTTTCGTGGGTACCAATCTGAATGATAGGAATATGCAGTTGAATAAAACTGTCTTTAGTCTGTTTCCAGTGATCTT
Source organism: Hydrogenovibrio sp. UBA650 (assembly GCA_002299245.1). GTDB lineage: Bacteria > Pseudomonadota > Gammaproteobacteria > Thiomicrospirales > Thiomicrospiraceae > Thiomicrorhabdus. The sequence continues at coordinate 10,824 of DBOI01000018.1, read as the reverse complement.
CATAAATTTGTTCGTAAGTCTCGCGAGTTTTTTCCCTGAAGCTATCGAGCTTGACGATCTGATTGCTCTCGAAGCTGGTGGTCATATTTAGCCAGCCGAGAGAAGGTAGCTGTTTTTCGAGATCATCGTAAATATGAATAGCTGTAATATCGGCATTTTTTTTTAGTTTTCCCAGTTGAGGTTTGGCATATTTTGCCAATTGCATCATATCGCCAATCAGAAAAATCTTGTTGCCGGGTTTGTTGACTTTTATCAATTGAGTTAAGGCATCAGGCCAAGCCTGTGTATCCGGTGCTTTTGGCGTTTGAACCTGGCTCTGTTGTTCAACCGATTGTTGGAGTAAATTCAGAACCGTATGCTGGTCTCGTTTTGGCGCAACCCAGACATGTTGACGATGGTTAAAACAGATGCCACCAACACGTTCATTGTGAGTTAAGGAAACCCAAGAGAGCACGGCGCCAATATTTAAAACCTGAGCGGTTTTCAAGCGCGTTTTGGAGCCAAAAAACAGGTTGGGGGTCTGTTCCATTACCACCACTGTTGGCCGTTCGTTTTCTTCGACAAACATTTTGGTATGTGGTTTTTGGATACGGGCAGTTACTTTCCAGTCGATATGGCGGATGTCGTCACCAGGCTGGTACTGACGGACTTCGCTAAAGGTCATTCCGCGGCCTTTTTTGATTGCTAGGTGACTCCCCGTTTCAGGGATAATGACATCCTGTTGGTGATTGAGTTTCTTCTGTTTCACGTGAAACCTAAATTCAACCAAATCTTTAAGGCTGCTGTAGAGAGGATCTTGCTCGACTGACATATTTCTAAGAGGCTGGCTGCTGGCTATGTTACAGGAACAAAGTTTAGAATTTGATCGGTTATATCGTCAGTTTCAATACCCTGTGCTTCGGCTTCAAAACTTAGAATTAATCGGTGGCGGAAGACATCGTGAATCACGGCTTGAACGTCATCCGGACTGACATAGTTTTTGCCATTTAACCAAGCTCTGCTTCGGGCACATCGAGAGATTGCAATTGTCGCTCTTGGGCTGACTCCGACACTGATACAGTCAGCAAGTTCTTTACCGTATTTTTGAGGGCTTCGCGTTGCCATTACCAATTCAACAATGTAGTTTTTAACCGAGTCGGCTAGATGAATACCGAGTATTGCTCGTCGCGCAGCAAACAAGTCGTTCTGAGAAAGGGCGGCAAAATCATTGAATGGATCATTGGTACGCGCTTCCTGTTCGACTAGCTCAAGGATGGCGTGTTCGCTCTCAGTGTCAGGATAATCGACTTTGACGTGCATCATAAAGCGGTCCAGCTGTGCTTCTGGTAACGGGTAAGTTCCTTCCTGTTCAAGTGGGTTTTGGGTTGCCATAACCATAAAAAGTGGTTCCATTGGCAGGCTTCGTTTGCCGATACTAACCTGCCCTTCGGCCATTGCTTCAAGTAATGCGGCCTGTACTTTTGCCGGGGCTCGGTTAATCTCATCTGCGAGGATTAAGTTATGGAAAATAGGACCAGACTGGAAGACAAACTCGCCCGTTTCTGGTCGGTAGATATCGGTACCAGTAATATCGGATGGCAGCAGGTCTGGGGTAAACTGAATTCGATGAAATGAACCTTCAACAAATTCAGAAAGAACTTTGATTGCTTTGGTTTTTGCCAACCCAGGAGGGCCTTCAACAAGAAGATGACCATCGGAAAGCAAGGCCAATAATAAGCGCTCTGTTAGGTGTGGCTGGCCAATAATGTGTTGATTTATGTGCGCTACCAGAGATTGAAACCTAAGTGATAGCGGCGACTGATTTGTGTGCACTGATTCTTGTATTTCTGACACTGTTAAACCCTTTGAGCTTTAAGTGAGTTTACATTGTTAGTTAATGTTTAATAACAAAGGGTATTAGATTAAACCAAAAAGCCCCTTGGTTAAAGGGGGGTCATAGAATTTAAGTAATTTATCTGATCAATTTAGAGGTGATTTAAGTGATATTTAATTGGTCACCTTCATAGTCAATTAACTGATTCAATAAACTTACCACTTTTTCACTTAATTCATCAATTCTGGTCACTCCAGTTCTCACCACTTCATAGTCATCAATATAAAAGGCCTGCATGACAGATTTGATGGTTTGGTGCATCTCCATATGTTCTTCACCTAGTGTCTTCATGATTGGAAGATGCATATAATTCTGGCCGTTACCTTGATAATACCACTTGCCCAAAGCACAGGCAGTATGGTCACTTGCTGACTCAACAGTCACTCCAATATCCGCTCCATCAATGAAGTTACGAATTTTCAACTTCCAATCAAGGTGAGCATCAATCATTGCTTTGAACTCTTCAGCTTGAGGTGACTGCTGAAGAATCTTTTTTCGGCGCTCATTTTTTAGCTGTTCACTATGGCCAGAAGCGGAAATGCCGCTTGTTTTTAAAGTTTCTAAGAGTAAGTCAAAGTTTATCGGTTTATGAATGATGCCGTTCATACCAGCTGATTCAACGGTATCTTTATAGTTATCGGAGTGCCCAGTGTAAGCGAGTATGGGTTTGTTGTAGCCTTTAGAGCGGATTGTTTTGGTCGCTTCAAGGCCGTTCATCTCCGGCATTTCAATATCCATTAAAATGGCATCAGGTTTGTAGCGATCTACTTGCACAATGGCGTGACGGCCATTGTTTGCATTTTTTACGGTATAGCCTGCTTTTTTGAGTAGCATAGATGCGACTTTTTGGTTTGAAATATTGTCGTCCACAACCAATATAATATTTTGCTCAAGCTTGCCAGCTTCAGAAAGTCGGTTTTTACCATCACAGTCACCGAGTTCAAAGCTACCAACAAGATCATCCATGTTCAGGGCAACATCACCAAGATAGTCGGCCAGAGATGAGTTTTCCATTATCAAGGTTGAATTGTGATCCGCTGCTTTGGTGAGACGCTCTACCGTTGAGTTCACTTCATCGATCTGCGAAGCTTGTTCTATTGCATTATTTGCAATATTAGAAACATTCTCTGACATTTTGTGAACTTGGCTAATGATGGATGTTAGGGATTTGCCAGTCTCCTCGACTTTATTGGTTCCCTGTGTAATTCGTTCTGCAGTTTGGTCAATTAACTTTTTGATGTCTTTGGCGGCTTCAGCGGATTTTTGTGCCAAGCTGCGAACCTCTCCGGCAACAACAGCAAATCCACGGCCATGTTCACCAGCTCTGGCAGCCTCGACCGCCGCATTCAGCGCAAGTAAATTGGTTTGGAATGCGATACTGTCAATCAAAGTCACGATACCGGTAATTTTCTGACTTACTTCATTGATCTCCTCCATGGCAATAATGGTTTCCTGCATGCTGGTATTACCAATTTCGACACCTGATCGAGTCTCTTTAGCCAACTGATTTGAATGATTGGCTTGTTCAGCGGTTTCATTTACTTTTTGAGTAAGGTTTCTCATTGCTGAAGAGGTCATATTTAACTCTCGGCTTTGAGATTTAATCGATTCAGCAAGCTCTTTATTACTGAGTGCAACATGCTCTGCAGACTGTTGAACATCATTTGCAAGGGTGTTTACCTTGCAAAAAGAGACTCTTAAGTCTTCGATTCCAGAGCCCAGATTGTCAACGGTCCAGCCGTATTGACCTTCATGTTGCATTTGAGGGCTAACTGTTAGGTTTCTTTGCGAGAGGCCGCCAATCAGAACAGAAATATCCTTCAAGGTATTCTGCAAGCTATCCATCAGACTATTAATATCTTCGGAAAGTTCTTTATAAAAGCCTTGAAGCTGATCTGTTTCAACACGTGAATGCAGGCGTCCGTGTCTGGCATCATCTACCAGTTTTTTCATACTATCTTGTACAAACAGTTCCTGGAAAATATCTTGCCACTCTATTACCACTCCCAAAGGATTGCCTTTGTAGTTAAAAATCGGGGTGAGCTGAAGTTGTAGTTGAGCACCAAAAAATTCAAACTTAAAGCTTTCTGGTTTATCAAGTTGCAAGAGGCCCTGCATGATCTGCGGATTCTTTTCAAACAGACAGGTCACATTTTTGCCGTGTAACTTATTAAGATTAAAGTCCGGAATCTGCTTTTGAATCTCCGGTTCCAAGACTTTCAAGTAGTCTTTTAATGACTCGTTGAAATAGGTGATGGTTCCCGCCTGATCAGCAAGCATGATGTATGAGTTTAAATTGTCCAAACCGGCTTCAAGCCTAGCTGAACGGCGCTTACCAATTCGAACTTCATTTTTTTGCGCCCCCAGACGAATCTGTAGGGTTTTGATGCGTCGGTTAATGGTTCCCGAAGTGTTGTAACCATCTATGTTTATATAGCCTGTTAAATTATCACCGGCAATTTCATTGACGGCGTTAATAGCATCTTTGATTCTGCTCAGATAATACATCACGTGAATAGTCGATACTATGGTCAAAATGATAACGGTATTGTTCATCCAGCCGGGTCTTTCACCAGTAAAAATGGCAAGAATTTCCATAAAAATTGCTAGTAAGGTAGCAGGAATAAGCGTAACCAGAGGTGGCCAGTGTGCAAACGGGTTATATCTACGCCACAAGCTATCTGGTTCACCACTTCTAAGCGTAATCTTGCCATCGTTAACGGCTTGATATGCAGCTTCCGCACCTTGAATCTGAGCGCGACTGGCTGGTGTGCGCACACTCATATAACCAGAGATTTCGCCGTTTTCAAAAATTGGTGTGGCATTGGCTTCAACCCAATAGTGATCGCCATTTTTACGACGGTTTTTAACGATTTGGCGCCAAGGGCTACCCGACTGGATGGTTGCCCAAAAATCAGCAAACACCTGTTCTGGTACATCTGGGTGCCTCAAAAGGTTGTGAGGTTGGCCCATTAATTCATCATATTGGTAACCACTGGCTTCAACAAACACCTCGTTAGCATAAGTAATATTGCCCTGCAAATCGGTTTCTGAAACCAGCAGAGCATCATTTTTCAACAGATACTCTTTTTGGGTTACTGGCTGATTATTTCGCATAACACTGTTCCTTGAAGATACTTTTTTAGCGTCTTTTAATCTATAAATTGGCGCAATATCAAGCCCTCAAGCAACACTGGTGCCATAACTCATTGCGAAAACAATGATCATTACTTGTTGAGTCAGCGTCTTTTGGTTAGCAACTAAATATGGGTGTTCGCTTCAGTACAGTTTGGAATATATTGTATTTTTTGAACAGGTTCTAATTGGATAGGTTGGCGAAATTATTTGCGGGCTTTTAATTAGTAAAAGACTTTTGAAAGTGGCAATAATTGAGAGGCTTGTGCCTCGGCAATTATTACCATCAAGTATAGTGCGTAGCGGGTTATCTGAAGCGCAGATTTTCTCTACTGAGTTGATCTACAGAAGTGCAGCCCATCAGCTTCATATCGCGTTCAAGTTCGGCTCGATACTGGCCGAGTGCTCTTTCTACACCGTCTTGTCCGGCAGCAGCGAGAGCATAAAGGTATAGACGACCACCAGCACAAGCCTTTGCACCAAGAGATAGTGCCTTCAAGACATGAGTTCCACGCTGAATTCCGCCTTCACAGATAACATCAACTTTATCGCCGACGGCATCGACAATTTCGGCGAGCTGATCAAAGTTAGAACGTGAACCATCAAGCTGACGCCCTCCGTGGTTGGAGACAATGATACCGGTGCAGCCGATATCAACCGCACGCTTGGCATCTTCTACACTCATAATGCCTTTAAGCGCAAAGTGACCGTTCCATTTGGAGCAGAGTTGTTCAGCATCATTCCAGTTCATTGACTGATCAAGCATGGTAGAGAAATACTCACCAACGGAAACAGTTGCACTGGTACCTGAATCAACATAGTCTTGCAGCATGGGCAGTTCAAACTTGCCTTTGGTAAGGTAGTTAATTCCCCATTGGGGTTTCATCGCATAGCTCAAAAGGCTCGAGGGGGTGAATTTGGGCGGAGAAGTAAATCCGGTCCGCAGATCACGTTCGCGATTCCCGCCGGTAATAGTATCGACTGTTAAGGCAAGCACATCAAAATTGGCTGCTTTGGCTCTTTCCAGCATATTGTCATTTAGGCCACGATCTTTATGGAAATAGAATTGAAACATTTTCGGTGTATCAATGGTTGCTGAGATCTCTTCTAGGCTTACAGTTCCCAAAGAAGAGACTCCGAACATGGTGCCGTACTTTTGTGCTGCTTTGGAAACGGCTCGCTCTCCCTGATAGTGAAACAGTCGCTGCAGAGCGACTGGAGAAAGGTAGAGCGGCATATCGATTTTTTTACCAAATATAGTAGTAGAAAGGTCAATGTTTTCAACACCGGCAAGGACATTAGGTACCAAGTCTACATCGTCATAGGCTGAAGTATTTCGGCGATGGGTCACTTCATCGTCTGCTGCGCCATCAATATAGTTAAATATCGGTGATGGCAGGCGTTTTTTTGCCAGAGTTCTAAAATCTTGAAAATTATGACAATCGTCTAGGCGCATCGTGCTTCCTTGCTTTGTTGTGTTTTTGTCTGCAAAGACCAGATGATTGCTATGGATAACATCATTGTTCTCCTTGAGACTTTGGTAGCTTTGACAATATAATTGCAAAAGTTGATTATAATCAAGTTTCTTTATGAAGCACCATTAAAAAAAATTAATAAAAGGCTAAGTCAATGCAATCTTTTAATCCACCGGTTCGAACTTTAATGGGGCCAGGCCCTTCTGATATTCACCCTCGTGTTTTGGCGGCGATGGCTCGTCCAACGATTGGTCACTTAGACCCTGAATTTATCGGCATGATGGATGAAATCAAAGAGTTATTGAAATACGCTTTTCAAACTGAAAACGAATTGACTATGCCGGTTTCCGCTCCAGGCTCAGCGGGTATGGAGACTTGTTTTGTCAACCTGGTTGAGCCGGGTGATAAAGTGATTGTCGGCATCAATGGCGTGTTTGGTATGCGCATGAAGGAAAATATAGAACGCTTTGGCGGTGAGGCCATTGTGGTGGCTGATGACTGGGGAACGGCTGTTACGCCTGCGAAAGTTGAAGAGGCCTGTAAAAATAATCCAGATGCCAAAATCGTCGCTTTTGTCCATGCTGAAACCTCAACAGGTGCGCGTTCTGATGCTCAGGCAATTTGTAAGATTGCCCAAGACAACGGCTGTCTGACAATTGTTGATGCGGTGACCTCTTTAGGTGGAATTGAACTTAAGGTAGACGATTGGGGAATTGATGCTATCTACTCTGGAACTCAGAAATGTCTATCTTGTGTTCCGGGTATCTCACCAATCAGTTTTTCTGAAAAAGCGCTGGATGTTGTTCGTAACCGTAAAACAAAAGTGCCAAGCTGGTTCTTGGATCTGAACCTGGTTATTGGCTACTGGGGTGGCGGGGCGAAACGTGCTTATCATCATACAGCGCCAGTTAACGCTTTATACGCGCTACATGAATCACTGGTTATGTTGAAAGAAGAAGGCCTGGAAAATACTTGGGCTCGCCATGCTGAGATGCATGAGATGTTTAAAGCAGGCCTGCAGGAAATGGGCATGGAGTTTGTGGTGCCAGAAGATCAACGTCTGCCTGAGCTTAATTCAGTTTGGATTCCGCAAGGATTTGATGATGCCGAAATTCGCGGAAAATTGTTAAGTGAGTACAACCTTGAAATTGGTGCTGGGCTTGGTGACTTTGCTGGTAAGGTCTGGCGAATAGGTCTAATGGGCGACAGTGCTCGTAAGGAAAAAGTACTTTTCTGTTTAGCGGCATTAAAAGCGGTTTTAAATAAGTAAGGCGCCAGACCCACCATTCGAATAAAAAATAAGCGGGCTACGCTTTTTAGGCCCTATATTCATTTGCAGACCATTTGAATATAGGGCTTTTTCTTTTTTACAATGTGTCAATGCAATCCAAATCTGAACAATTTATCTCCAAATTGCCGATTCAACCAATACTAGCCAACTTGGTTGATAAGTTATCTGAACAAAACCGACTCATTCTATCTGCGCAACCAGGCGCTGGTAAATCGACCGCTGTGCCACTTTATCTGCTTGAAAACCTCGATTTGGCGGCGAATAAAATCGTCATGCTTGAGCCTCGACGTTTGGCGGCGAAATCGATCGCAGAGTTTTTAGCTCAACAGCTTAATGAAAACGTTGGCCAAACGATTGGCTATCAGGTAAGAAATGAACGAAGAGTTAGCTCTGAAACTCGTTTAGAAATTGTGACTGAAGCGGTCTTAACCAATCGTATATTGCGTGATCCAGAGCTAAATGGCACCGGCTTGATAATTTTCGATGAGTTCCATGAGCGTTCAATCCATGCCGACTTTGGTTTGTCGCTTTGCAAAGATATTTGCGATGTCTACAACGAGCAGCTTAAGCTCTTAGTTATGTCGGCCACCATCGATTCAAAAGCGGTTAGTGAGTTTTTAGATGGTGCCGATGTCATTCATACTCAGGGGCGATGTTTCCCTGTTAAAACCGAATACTTACCCAAGCCGATAAACAGTGCTCAACCGCGAGATTGGTTGCCTGAATTGAATAGGCTTATTCTTAAAGCGCTGGCTGCAACTGGTGGTGATCTGCTGGTGTTTTTACCGGGTCAAGCTGAGATCAAAAGAACTCAACAGTGGTTGGATGAAAGGCTAAATCCTGATTCTCAGATTGCGGTTCCGCTTTACGGAAGTTTAAAAAGCCAGCTTCAACAGCAGGCCTTAAAAGTCGATGAGCAGGGCAGGCAAAAGATCGTTCTGGCAACAAATATTGCCGAGACCAGCCTGACAATTGCCAATATCTCCGCGGTCGTTGACTCCGGCTGGGAGCGAGTTGCCGATTATGATGTAAATAGTGGTATGACTCGACTAATTACCCAGCGAATTTCACAGGCCTCTGCTGAACAGAGACAGGGACGAGCGGGGCGTATACAAGCTGGAAACTGTTATCGACTTTGGACTGAGAGCCAGCAGCAGGCTCTGAAGCCATTTGCGCAACCTGAAATTATCACTTCTGATATAACAAGCTTGCGTCTAGCGATGGCACAGTGGGGAGTAAAAACATTAGCAGAGTTGCAATGGTTGACCGAGCCGCCAAAAGCACACTTTACTGCAGCGACTCAGCTATTGCAGAGCTTAGGCCTGTTAAAAGTTGATTTAAATCTTTCTGCAAAAGGCGAGCAGGCGAGTGATTTCAATACCGAGCCGCGTTTTTCTCGGTTGTTGGTTGAACTAGCCGATCAAGAGCCGTCTACACAATCCCTAGCCTGTGATTTGGTAGCGGTGATGATGGACAGTCAGTTCTATTATGATCAGGATGACGCCGATGCCGTGTCCAGAATACTGGCTCTTCAAGCCTATCGATTGAATCCTAAAGCTGCAACTCGTCAATATCCAATTAAACCCGGTTTGAGCCAGCAGGTATTGATGACTGCGCATCGATTACAGCTTAATTTCAATATTGCTAAAGCTGATCAACACTCTCTAACGGAAATTCAGCAAAAGCTTGGATTTCTGATTGCATTGGCTTTCCCAGACCGAATTGCCAAACGCCGCCAGGAAAGTGCTGTTGATCTTTGCCGCTACCAATTATCTAATGGTCGTGGAGCAGCTTTGCCTCGATCCAACAGATTATCAGCTTCAGATTGGCTGGCGGTTGTAGATCTGGATGGACAGAAATCCGATGGCCGTATTTACCTTGCCTCACAGATATCACAAGCCGATATTGAACATAGCGTTGGCATTCAACAAGTTGCAGACTATCGATATAACCCAAAAAACAAGCAAATTGAAGGGCTGCAATTAACCCGAGTGGGGGCGATTACCCTCAAGCAGAGCAAACTTGAAAAACCAGATAAAGATAAATTACAGGCCTGCTTAAAACAGACTGTGATTGATACCGGTTTAGAAATATTACCTTGGAAACAACATACTCTAGACTGGTTGGAGAGAGTTAGGTGGTTAGCCTCTATTGCCGAAGAGCAGTGTGCTGATTGGCCAGATCTGTCTCCAACAGGCCTGTTAAAAACGGTTGATGAGTGGCTGTTTCCCTATCTGACAGATATCGATTCAATTGATGGCCTAAAGGCTTTGGATCTAGACAGTTTGATTAAAGCTCAATTTGATTATCAAGTTATTCTCGAGATAGATCAGCAAGCCCCAGAGTATTATCAACCGCCTTTAGGTAGGCCTGTCAAAATTGATTACCAAATTGGCCAACTACCGAAGGTTTCGATTATTCTGCAATCACTATTTGGTGAGTTGAGTTCACCAAAACTGGCCTGGAACAGATCGCAATTAGCTTTTGAATTACTGTCACCTGCAAGACGACCAATTCAGGTAACCAGTGATCTGCAAGGTTTTTGGAACGGGTCTTACAGTGACGTTGCCAAAGAGATGAAAGGCCGTTACCCAAAGCATCGCTGGCCTGAAAAGCCGTTACAAGAAAAACCTGGAAGTTCGACTAAGAAGCGATAAAGGCTTTAGATGCAATTACACGGTTTCCGCCAGCATTTTTGGCTTGATTTAATGCTGAATCGGCGTGTTTGTATACCTCAATAGGGTATTTAAATTGTTGTTCTTTTGAACAGTTTGCCGTGCCGATGGAGATGGTCACATAGGTGTTACATTTTGAAGCTTGATTTGCCAGTTGTAAGCCTTCTACGCTCAACCTGATTTTGTCGGCAATCCATGCAGTATTTTCTGCATTAATTCCAGAAAGAACGACTACAAATTGTTCCATGCTGAAACGTACCGCAATATCATTGGTTCGTCTGGCTCCTTGCTGAACCTTTTTAGCAACTTGACGCAGGCATTCGTCAGCTTTCAAGGCTCCGTAAGTATCGTTGTACTCTTTGAAGTAATCGATGT
>DBOI01000022.1 GCA_002299245.1 Hydrogenovibrio sp. UBA650 | reverse complement strand
GCTCTTATAGGTTGGCAGACAAACAGAGAACGTTTACGCTGCTGATCCTTTAAACTTACAGAATAATCCACTTTACCAAAACAGGCTTCAGCTTGTCGAACGAGTTCAACCATCTGTTTGAACTCGTCAGGTTGCATTGAAAAGTGTGAATCAACACCGCCTTGATTCCTGTCTAGAATAAAATGTTTTTCAATGACTTCCGCCCCCATAGCAACAGCTGTTATAGCAACAATATATCCCTCGGTATGATCTGACAAACCAACTTTGACAGCAAAACGGTCTTTCATATCGACCATTTTCTTAAGATTAGCCTGGTCGATCGTCGCCGGATATTCAGAAGTACACTTAAGTAGTGTAATATCATTATTTCCAACACTGCGACAAGCATCTACCGCTTCGCTTAACTCATCTATTGTTGCAACCCCAGTTGACAGAATCATCGGTTTACCGCAACTCGCGGCTTTTTTTATCAGGGGAATGTCATTGATTTCAAATGAAGCAATTTTATAGATAGGCACATGCAAAGATTCGAGAAAATCAACCGCTTCCAAATCAAACGGACTAGAGAAAAACACTTTACTCTGGCTCTCAACTAAGGTTCTGATGGGTTCATGCCATTCATATGGCAGCGCCGCGTGTCGGTATAGATCCCAGGGACGCCAACCTTTCCATGGGCCTTCGGTCTTGGGACCAAAAAACTCATTATCGACATCTAAAGCGAGTGACTCCGGGCGGTAGGTTTGAACCTTGATTGCATCCGCTCCCGAATCTATTGCAGCTTGAACGGTTTCCAGTGCTGTGTCTAGATCATTGTTGTGGTTGGCTGATATCTCAGCGATTATCAAACAACTCATGCAACTCTCACCCTACTTAAAAGACTTTGCATCTGCGCTTCTGTTTGCTCGCTAGAGTCTCCTGCACAGATCAGAGACGCGAACCTAGCCGATGAACTTGATAGTTTTGGAATAGAGTCACCAATAGAAAGGCGACACTCTGTTAAGAATTCATCAGGTTGCTTTAATAAACCCCTAAATCCAGAAATCGAACTTACTTCTACCAAATCAGGATAATCAAGCTCCGTTAAGAAGTGAACATAAACAGAGTTGAAGGCCTGGTATTTTTGATAGTGATCAAAACAACGAATCAAACCCAAAGCTTGATCAATCGCCACCTCAATCATATCAACACCACTCAATAACAAGGCCACTTCACGCATATGCCCGCCAGGAATTCGTGCAGCAATTTCCAGAACCCTCGCCCCTTGAGTTTCCGAAGCAATGATCTGAGGATAAGCAATACCATTCTTCAGCCCAATCGCTTTGATCGCTTCTGAAGCGGTCTTTCTAACATCCTCTAAAAGCTGAGGGCTGATCGAAACTGGTGCTTTGTGAGCGACTGCAATACCAAAGTGAGGCGCATCGGCGGTAACTCGATGAGAAAATGATAAAAAATTAATCTCGCCATTGATTACCGCTGCAGTGACATTGATCTCAGGGCCGGCGATGTACTCTTCTATAATCGCTGCACCATCAGAAGAAAATGAAATGGCTTCTGTAACGGCTGAAGCAATTTCAGCTCTCTCTGTGACGATATTGATGCCTTTTTGACCACTACTATCACTGGGTTTTATCACCACTGGTAGCCCCTGGTTTTCAACGAAAATCATGGCCTGCTGATGATCTCGTATATTCAGACTAACAGGGCAAGAAACCTGGTGTTGATTGAATGCTGCATGCATCGCATTTTTGTTAGTGGCTTTTAAAGCAATTTCGGCGTTTAAACCGGAATTTAAATTCATCTGATCACAAACATAAGCTACCACAGGTACCGCTAGCTCTGAGCCTAAGGTCATGACACCATCCACCCGGTTGGCAAGCGCAAACTTCAGATTTTCATCTTTATCTGCGGTGCTGATTTCGGCAAACACATCAGCTACCGCTCTCCCAGGAGCCAGCGGGTTCATATCAGTAACAAGCACCGTCAGTCCTAGAGACTTTGCAATCTCAATCGCGGGAACCTGCTCGTGACCGGCTCCAATGATCAGTAGTTTTTTACCTCGATAATCGCTCGCTTCATATTGATTCATAGCAGCTTAATCGTCTCTCCGTTGTAGGCAGGAACCAGTGAAGAATCATCCTGTCTGGCAGAGTAGAGAACATCCTGTATATAACCCAATCTTGCCAGGTTCATACCACTATCACTGGCCATAAACTCTCTCTCAATCTCTTTGGTGTAATGTGGTTCCAGAAAACCTCTTACGATTGGGCTATTGATCTGTTTAAGAATTTCGGTCACCCCAATGCTATCTTCAATTGCAGGTAAATTATTTCGTCCAGCAGCTAATAGAGTTATATTTTTGTTGTGTTTCTTAGACAGTTTTACAGCCTCTTTCGCTACTGCAGCAGCATTGATCACTGAACCGATCAATACCAGATTAGAGTCACCTTTTGAGGTACAAATACACTCCGCGCCATTAGTTGACGACAAAACAACGGTTTTATTAGATAGATCTTTCTGACTTATTTCATAGGGGCTGTTGCCATAGGTAGCACCTAATATTTTCTCTCCACCACGTTCACCAATGGTAATGTCACCATGGAGTTGATCCGCACTGACAACAGGGGTCACTTGACTGGCTCCACTTTCAAAGCATTCAATAATCGTAGCGCTGGCTCGCAAAGCATCAACCACCACAACAATATCGTCTCTGCGTTGAGCACGAATTGCTCCCCCAACCGCCAATTCTAAATAGACTACCACGGCATCAGCAAGATTATCCCTGAAGGTATCAGCCCTTACTCCTAGCCTTAATGATTCAAGGCTTAAAGCTTCAAAAGGAGCAACATTACCGATACTCACATCTTTTCCCAACTGGTGAATCAACCATACCTGTTGTGCTTTTTGAGGCGCTTCCCAAATTATTTTATCTGGGTCAATTTTCTGGAAGAGTTTGTTAGCGAGCTCAACATTTACTTTACCATCAGCATTAAAGATTCCCACATTACCTGCTTCACGAGCTTCCATAATGACTTTTTCTGCACCTGACTCGAGATCCGCCATGATTTGATTAACGCGTTCTTCATAAGACATTGCCGAGTCCTCTTCGGCCATTTTTTTACCTACTTCAGAAAACGTGGTAAAACCTGCATTGGCAGCTTTTTTAATCAAGCTACTCTTTTCTGCCAGTGTTAATTCCGGGTGGATACCGTTTGAAACCTCAATTGCGTCAAAACCAAGTGCTTTAGCGTAGCTCAGCATTTCATCAACTTTTCCCTGTTCGAAAGCCAACTCAATAAAGGTTCCGCCGGTACACACCTTGACCTTGTGCTGGCGATAAATTTCAATTTTTTGTTTCAGCAAAGACTCTTTATAAAGTAAAGCGCTTCCCCATCCCAGTTTCACCACATCAATATAGTCTGCAGAAGTATTCATTAATTGCTGTGCCTGATCAGGGCTCAGGTATTTATCCAAGACCATAGTCATCCCACTTGACCTTGGCTTTATTGCTCTCTCAGGAATGTTTATAAATGGAAAAGGACGTGCCATAAGATTCTCCGGTTCTATGTGGCTATGACTGCGGTGATAAATAAGCCGTTATATTGCGGCCCATACCAAGCGAAGCTAAGGATTCAAAGAAGTTTAACACCTTGTCTACTGGCTGTTCTTGAATTAAGTTTTCCAAAGCGACTCGAGCATGGTGTGCCGGCTTGCCATTTTGCTGGTCCATAATGTAATTTGAACCAGGGTTCATCAAAAACCAATCTATTGGAAAATCGGCCGTCATACTCAGACAATTCCAGCCAGTGTACTCAGCTATTGCACTCAAACTAGGCGCTGAAAAGTAAGACAAATGATCGGGTAAGGCAACCCAAAATGGCTTATCAATATGATCTTTATCTATCAACTCTGTTTGTAACGCCGAAAAGTCATTGGGCACAGTGATCACAGCTACACCATTTGCTTTTACCAGTTTTTTTAACTGTTTTAGCAGCGCTTGTGGATCAATGACATGCTCTAATACATTCTGCAACCAGACAACAGAGTACTGGTTACCAGACTTAATTTCATCGTCCAGAAGTTGGTAAATATTGCCGGTTTGTAGAAAAGGCAAGCACTCTGGATTCTGCTTTTTCATACCATCAGAGCTGAAATCTATCCCTTTGACATTCCAGCCTTCAGACAAAAAATAAGCTAGCTCAAAACCTTCTCCACAGCCTACATCTAGCATATCTAAACCGGACAGACTTGGCAGTACCCGCTGAATCATTGCGGAACGCTGAGAAACTTTCGCGCGAAAAAAGGCAAGTTCTTCAGAGCTATACTCTTTTTGATGTGAGCCTTTTAACTGCTGATAGTATTTCTGCTCATAGTATTCTGATAAGCTCTGTTCAGAAGGTTTATTTTTAACTTCCCAGTAACCTAATTCATGTTGTTGAAGCTCTGGTACCTGTAATTCCATGGCTACCTAATCTCCTGTCTTTCTGAGCAAAACAACTTGGTCCATGCCATTTTTTCTCGATTTTCGGCAATGCTCTTTGTAGCAATAGACATCTGCATAAGACTTTTCGGCTCTTCTAGAATTGCGTTTAAAGCCTCTGCTAGGCTGGCCTCATAATTTGTAACCGGAATCTGTTGGGCAATCCCCATATCTACTGCAGCAAGAACTTGGTTTTTTTGATTCTCGGCAATCACCGTAACCAGACTTGGCAATCCAGCCATACATCGTTCAAAAGTCATAGTTCCACCTGCCCCAATCGCAAGGTCGGCGTCAGACATAATTCTAACCATATTTGAGGTTTGCACATCCAGGCTAACCTGGGAATACTGTTTACAAAAGTTTTTCAGCAACCCCAAATATGGATAATGTTTGCCAACAACTACTTGTATTGTTATCGGCATTTCAACGGCCACCTTTAAGGCTTTCATGGTGTAGTTGTCTCGATCAACCCCACCAAAACCGATCACAAGATTATCTAAACGTTTTCGAACAACAACATCTAATTCTTCAAAGCTGGCATCCAACGGGACATATGAGATTCCAGTTTTTAGCTGAGTGCCATCAATCAACAAGCCTTTCCACTTGCCATCATTTGCCGATAAGTTGGGGTCTACCACCAAATGGCTGCAATGCTGGCGATCTGCCTGCCCATCAATCACCACAGTCGAACAATTGAATTTTTCAGAAACAAGGCGCTCCCAGGTACAATCCAAAGCAAAATGGTCAACCAATATGCAGTCTGTTTGTTTAATTCTTTTGTCCAGTAAACGTTGAAGATGGAGCGCATCGTCATATTGGCTTGAATGAAGCCAATGAGAGTGTTTTAAAACAGGCTCAACAGGCTGGCCGGCAGATTTTTTTAGTTCTGCTTCCAGCTCAATAACCTCAAAACCAGATTTAACAATCAAATCAATTAGGTGACCATCGAAAGCGCGACAGATAAAATGAGAGTGTATACCTGAAACAGCCAGTTCTTTGGCAATATTCAGGCAACGATAGACATGTCCGGTGCCAATTTCAAGAGAGGCATCGACCCTTATCCAAAGATTCATGCCTTATTAGTCTTTTCCATTAAGAACCAGGTGCTGTCGTCAACTTTACCATGCAAACCTTGGTCACGGTGATAGCCAAAACCATAATCAATCAGTTTCAGATCAGGGTATTTGTCCATCATCTCTCCAGCGAAATCTCGCTTAAAAAGCTTGCCGCTGTGACCACGATACGGAACTTCTACTGGTGTCGGATTATAGTATTCGATCAACAGAACATATTGGTTCGATGCCTCATAAAGCTTTTGGTAAACCAGATTCAACATTTCCGGTTCAATATGAATCAGAACCCCTCTTATCAAAGACAGCTGATACTGTTTTTCAAAGTTATAGTCAAAGATAGAGCCGTTATAGACGTTTTCAGAACCAATATGAGCTGCCAGTTTTTTTGAAGCATTCTCATTGATCTCTATCGCAAAGCGGGATTTTAATCCGGGAAAAAGTAGTGAGAGCGCTCTCTGGTTCATTCCTATATTTGCCCCAAATTCGGCAACAGACTCTATATTGCCCGCCCCTTTTAAAGCTCTTGAAAGATAAGCGATATTTGAGGCCAGAAGTTCATCTCCTGAATTTCTCTCTAAATAGTCCTCACCAAAGCCTCCGGCCCAAAAGACTTCTTGTTCTGTTTTCAGGCTCATAATTCCTTCCACCTCTATTGTTAGCATGGCAAACTTAATCGCCGTGTGAGTTAATTTTTATAAATAAAAACGGTTATCACATTTTTTCTTTTTCAATTAACCAGTTAAAGAGCAGCTCAGCATGCTCCCAGTCTTCCAAAGTATCAATGTCTTGAACCCGACCTCTTGGGACAACTATTGGGCATGAATTACCACTTAGAACCCGCTTACCAGAGCACCAAGCATCCCCACTTCCCCAGTAAAACTGTCCGGCATTGTAATATGCTTCTTCTAAATCTTGAGAACGTGAATTTAGATGTTCCGGGTACATCATCTCCACTCGAGAATCATTATTGATCCTAAATGCTCTTTGAATCGGCGACTCAAAAGTAGCGACTGAGAAGACATAGTCAGCTTGTTCCTGAATTATCTTTTCCAGCCCAAAGCGAATATCTTCAGGCCTGACAAATGGGGCTGTTGCATACAGACAACAAGCATAATCTGGAGATTCCCAGTTATCTGCTACCCAGTTAATGGCATGAGAAATAACCGCCACCGTTCCTGTGAAATCATCTGCTAAACTATCTGGCCTCATGAAAGGAACAGTTGCGCCAGCTGATCTCGCAACCGCTGCAATGTCTTCATCGTCTGTGGAAACCAATACCTCATCAAAGCATTCACTAGCAAGAGCAGTCTCTATCGACCATGCAATAATCGGTTTACCACAAAAATCTCTAATGTTTTTATTAGGAATTCGCTTACTTCCACCTCGAGCAGGAATAACACATACTCTCATTTAACTACTGCCTTAAAAAAATTTTGGATTGTCTCGACAACCTGGTATCGCTGTTTTTCTGTCATTTGAGAAAATAACGGAATACTAATGGCTCTCTGGTAATAGCGTTCTGCATTCGGGAAATCGCCTATATTGAAGCCCATTTTTTTATAGTAAGGTTGCGTGTGTACTGGAATATAGTGCACATTAACACCAATCCCATTTGATCTCATATAGTCAAATAGCAGTTT
>DBOI01000117.1 GCA_002299245.1 Hydrogenovibrio sp. UBA650 | reverse complement strand
ATTTACCTCCAGCATGCAAACGGGTCATAATAACTTCAACCCCGGGAACGCCTTCTTCGGGGTGAATATCTACTGGCATACCACGACCAT
The DNA here is from genome assembly GCA_002299245.1 of Hydrogenovibrio sp. UBA650. Taxonomy (GTDB): domain Bacteria; phylum Pseudomonadota; class Gammaproteobacteria; order Thiomicrospirales; family Thiomicrospiraceae; genus Thiomicrorhabdus. Next base: position 13,177 of record DBOI01000117.1, on the reverse strand, counting down.
TATCCTGAATTCCCATGGAACCGTCAGCGTAGTGTGTCACTGTAATTTCAGATGCAAAACCAGCTAGCGCTTCGTCAACACTATTATCGATAACTTCTTGGGCTAGGTGATTGGGGCGGGTAGTGTCGGTATACATTCCCGGGCGTTTTCGAACCGGGTCAAGACCGGTCAAGACTTCAATTTCGGAGGCGTTATAGTTTTCGCTCATAGAGATCGTTCCAGAGGCCTGTTAGATTGGGTAAAATACAACTGTCGATAATACTACCACATTATTTAGTGGACTCTGAATAACTAAGCCACCTTTAGCAAGCGTAAAAAAACACTTATGATTAATCCCAATTCCGAAATAAAACTTGACCAAAGTTGGTTAGAACACCTGCAAACCGAATTTACTAAGCCCTATATGCAGCAGCTGAAACAGTTTTTAATGGCAGAAAAGGCTGCAGGCAAACAGATACTTCCTAAAGGAGGTGAATGGTTCAACGCCTTGAATACAACGCCATTAGACAAGGTTAAAGTCGTGATTATTGGCCAGGACCCCTACCCAACGCCAGGACATGCTCACGGACTATGTTTTTCAGTTCAGCAAGGGGTACAACCCCTGCCAAAATCATTATTAAATATCAACCAAGAACTGTGGGATGACCTGGGGGTAAACAACCAACACACAGGTTACTTGCAACCTTGGACACAACAGGGCGTTTTATTGTTGAACGCAGTGCTAACGGTAGAAGCCGGCAAGGCTAATGCTCACCAGGGTATTGGTTGGGAACAATTTACCGATTCTGTGATCGAATTAATAAATGAGAAAACCAACAATACAGTTTTTATTTTATGGGGTGCCTATGCGCAGAAAAAAGGCCAGCGAATTGATGCCAACCGCCACTTTGTTCTCAAAAGCCCACACCCTTCACCGCTATCTGCATACCGTGGCTTTTTTGGCAGTAAACCCTTTTCAAGAGCAAATCTATATTTAGAGCAAAATGGCAAAAAACCAATTAACTGGCAGCTATAACAATTAAATGATTTTCTGAAAACTCGCTGTTAATAGAACTTCAACTCGACGGTTTAATCTCTTGCCCGATTCGGTTTTATTAGATGCAACCGGTTGCCACTCACCATAACCGGAAATAGAGAATAACTCTGGGTTAATACCGCTTTCAGCTTGCAACACCCGCATAACCGCTTCTGCCCTTAGAGTGCTAAGAAAAAAGTTATTCCTTAATGTTGATTCAGGATTGACCCAATCATTATCACTATGGCCTTGCACAGATACTTCCGCCAACCATTGATGACCGTCACTAGCGGCTCTGCGAATGATCTCTTTGTCAGCCAGCGATTCAATATTTAGTAACGGGGTCTTTGGTAATAAAGTTGAGATTTCTCGCAACTCATCAATTAACAATTGACTAGGTTGAAATGAGCCTTTTTCAAAGGCCATATCGCTAGCAATTGATAACATGATTCCCCTGGGTTCACGTGTCACCGTTACAAGCTTAATGCCCCGCTCTTGAGTATGTTGCTCTAATACTTGATAACTTTGATTCAAACGCTCATCAACCCAAACCTCAAGTTTACTCATATCGCTTTTATTCATGACAATGACAACAATGAAAAAAGTTAACAACAGGGTAACAACATCGCCAAATGCGAGTTGCCATGAATTTCTCGCTCTCTGAAATACAGGACTATTCATGTCCCCACCTCACTTAGCTCATCTGTTATTGGTAGCTTCACCAGTTGAGGAACCAGATAAATTTCAATCCGGCGGTTTTCTGAGTCTTTCGGGTCATCGGTAATCGGGTGAAAACTGCCATAACCAGCAATCGCAAAATAATCTCGGTCCCAGCCCAGACGAAGACGCAACCACTCCATCATCGCATAAGCACGGAAAGCGCTTAACTCAACATTGTTTTTAAAGCGGGCTGCTTCAGCCATTGGGTTAGAGTCAGTATGACCTTCTATCTTGAGTAGAAACTTCAATTGGTAACCAGGTATTTCTATTCTATTTACCAATGATTGATGAGTTTGTTTTAATGATGGCACATCCAGTTGTTCAAGAACCTCTAGTACACTTCGTAGATAAGGAAGGTATCTTGGGTTAATCTGAGCACGCGCTGACTCAAAAAGCGCCTCACCCTTTACAAGGTCTTTAGGCAAGGTTAGTCGAACTCCCTTAGTAGAGCTCTCATCAATATTTAACCAAGGAATGCCTGCCTGATCACGCAGGCTTTGAAGTTTATAGTTTAACTGCGTAATAAGTTGTTGATGACTACGTTTTGCCACCGAGGTCTCTATTTCTATCATGCTGATGGTAAGAATAAAAAAAGCTAATAGAGATGAAAATAGTGCAATATAACTCAGTAACCAACCATTCCGAGCAACAAAGCTGCTGGACTCTTCTGTGGAAATCCTTGGAGCCTGTGAATCCCTTCTATCTTTGAAAGCCGAATCGATTAACATTCAACCAGCCTCGACCTAGCGGAGTAACTCTAGATTTTTTTGGGCTTTTTCACTGACAAACGCTAGCAGTTTTTCCTTAACCAACAGGGTTGCTTCAGTGTTTTTTAAAGCAATCGCACCTTCAATAATCATCTCGTTGCGCAACACCTCGGCATCCATCAGAACTTTAAGTTTTCCAGCTACCGGCATAAATATCAAATTGGCAAATAGAACACCGTAAAAGGTTGTAACCAGAGCTAAACCCATACCATGTAATAGACTACTAAGCATGTCCTGGCCTTCTGAACTTCCATAAGGTGATGAAGGTTCTACAATCTGAGTTGTCATCATAATAATCAAGCCCATCACTGTCCCAACCATACCGAATGCCGGTGCATAGGCAGCCATGTTTGCATAGACTTCTTGACATGAGAGATGACGCAGTCGCATTTTTAGAAGTCGATTATGCAAACTGTTTCGCAGAGTATCGGCATCGTGATAGACCAACATTTCGGTTAAAGCAAACTGTAAAAACCGATCATCAGTTTCATCAATTTCCTTCTCAACGCCCAATAAGCCTTTCTGTTTAGAAATATGGCTTAAGCGCACCATCTCTTCTATGACATCTTCATAACCGTGAGGTTCAGAACTGAGTACTTTGATAAAACCGTGAAAAGCGCAGCTGACTCTGGATAGAGGGTAATTAATCAGAATTGCAGCAAAGGTTCCGCCTAGAACAAGTAGTAACCCCTGCCAATTAATAAAAGTGTAAATGAACTCACCATTCTGGTGATCAGTCATACTCAATATCAGAATAATTGAGCCAATAATGATACCTAAAATAGTTGCAAGTTTACTCATTTACTCTGGTGATTGGGTCTCCTCTTTATTTTTCCGAGATTGCTCAGAAATAGAGTATCGACTCAACCATTCCTCGACTCTTTTATTGATTTCGGCAACGGACATCTCTGTTGCATCTATTGGTTCACTGATATAAACATCAATGCAACCCGGTTTTTTTATAAAACTGTTTTTGGGCCAATAATGGCCGGCATTATGTGCCACTAAGTAGACTGGAGACTTGGCCTTAGTTGCCAGCATGGCTCCACCAACATTGATCTTACCCAGTTGGTTCGGAGGCATGCGAGTACCTTCTGAAAAAATAACAACCCAGTCACCATCTGCCAGGCGTTGTGATCCTTCTTTGATCAACTGATTAAGCGCTTTTCTACCAGCAGAACGATCAATCGCAACCGGGTTCAATAAAGCCATACCCCAGCCAAAAAATGGGATTTTTAACAACTCACGTTTTAAAACATAGGCTTGTCTAGGGAATATCTCCTGAAAAGCCAGCGTTTCCCATGCCGATTCATGTCTAGCAAGGATTAAGCCAGCTTCATGAGTGTTTATACTGTCAGCACCATGTACTTTAAACTTCAATCCACAAGTAACCCTCAACCACCAAATACAGAACTTTGCCCAGAGCTTCATAAAGGCATAGCGTTTGGCAACCGAAAATGGTCGAGTAACTTGACCGAGTACAGAGAGGATAATCAGCGAGACCAGTTGGCCAATCGCAAAAACAGTTGATCTAATTATCAGTATTAATTTCATCCAATCAACTCCTCAACAACGGCCTGTAAATTTTCATAAACTGGCACCCCTTCCAGGCTTTGGTGTTTTGTTGCCAGTGTCCGTTCTCCCTTACCAGAACGGACTAGATAAGGACTCATCTGTTTTGCCCTTGCCACCTGTATATCGGCTAGCGTATCACCAACAAAAGGGTGGCCTGCCAAATTACATCCAAAACACTGTTCTATCGCTTGTAACATTCCAGTGCCCGGTTTTCTTGCCGGTGAATTATCTTCACCTAAATAAGGAGCATAGCTAATCCAATCAACCCTTTCTGCTTGAAGCAGGCCTGTCAATTTCTGATGCATCGCACTCAAGGTCTGTCGACTGTAATAACCGCGTTTGATACCAGATTGATTAGTAGCAACTGCCACAATCCAGCCGGCCTGCTTGAGTTTTTTGATGGCTTCAATACTACCGGAAATCGGCTGCCACTCTTCTGGCGATTTAATAAAAGCATCAGAGTCTTCATTAATCACCCCATCGCGGTCTAAAACTATTATCTTTTGCATTTTTATACTGCCCTTAATACAAAAAACTCCCGCCCAGGGCTAACCCAGGCGGGAGTTTTATAATTTAGAACCTAAGCCATCATTACAGTTTAGAAATATCTGCCACTTGTAAGAATAGCTGATAGATCTGATTTAATAGAGACAGTCGGTTCTGTTTAACCGCTTCATCATCAGCCATAACCATCACTTCATCAAAGAAGTGGTCAACACTGTCTTTAATTGTCGATAACTCAGAGATCGCAGCCACATAGTCGCGCCCTGCAATCTGGTCACTTACCGTTTCACGCAATGCATCCAACTTATCCCAAAGAGCTTGCTCAGCGGCTTCTGTAAATACCGAAGGGTTAACGGTTTCAGAAATCTCAGCATCGACTTTTTTGAGGATATTGCTGATACGCTTATTTGCCGCACTCAAACTCTCTGCAGCATCCATTTGACTAAACTGCTTGACTGCTTCAATACGTTTCGCAAAATCCACAGGGTGAGCAGGTCGACAAACGACTACTGATTCAAACTGCTCCGCTGTAATCCCCTGATCTGCATAGTAAGCACGTAGGCGACTGATAATGAAATCGTAGATATCGTCAACCAACTTGTCTTCTACTTTAACTTCAGAATGAAGCTCCAAGCTATACTGAATCAACAGGTGTAGATCAAGATCGAGCTCTTTCTCAATCATAATTCGCAACAAACCAAGTGCTGCACGACGCAGAGCAAACGGGTCTTTATCACCTGTTGGCACCTGACCAATGCCATAGATACCAGTAATGGTGTCAAGCTTGTCAGCAATCGCTAATGACTGGGCGACAGCCGAAGCTGGCAGTTCATCACCTGCGAAACGCGGTTGATACTGAGCATCAAGTGCATCAGCAACATCAGTAGTTTCATTCTGCTCGTAGGCATAATAGCGCCCCATCACACCTTGAAGATTAGGGAACTCGCCAACCATATCTGACATCAAGTCACACTTAGACAGACGTGCTGCACGCTCACAAATACTGGCTTCAACACCGAGAGGCCTGCCAATTTTTACTGTCAGGGTTTCCAAACGTTCTACCTTGTCAAATAAGGTACCTAACTGCTGTTGGAACACGACCGTTTTCAAACGTGGCAGGAAGTCATCTAACGGCTGTTTGCGATCCTGATCCCAGAAGAACTTAGCATCTGCAAGGCGTGGTCGAATCACACGCTCGTTACCGAATTTAACCGAAGCTGGATTAGAGCTTTCAATATTACTAATGGTGATGAAATTTGGCATTAATTTACCATTGTCATCCAACATGTGGAAATACTTCTGATGCCCAGCCATAGCTGAAATTAGAGCCTCTGAAGGCACTGCCAAAAACTCGGTATCAAACTCACCGACGACAGCAACTGGCCATTCATTAAGCGCAGTCACCTCTTCTAACAAGTCTTCATCAATTACAGCCTGACCACCAGCCTGTTTAGCGACCGCTTCTACCTGCTGCCTGATGCGCTCGGCACGAGTAGCGAAGTCAGCAATGACATAACCATCTGTTTCCAATTTAGCAGCGTAATCAGATGGTTGATTAATGGTAATACTCTGAGCCGCATGGAAGCGATGGCCTTGAGTCGTATTCGAGGTTTCATGACCAAGAATCGTCGCTGGAACAACCTCATTGCCCAACAACATCAATGTCCAATGAACCGGACGGACAAACTCAACATCAGATGCTCCCCAGCGCATGCGCTTTGGAATCGGCAACTTGGCAAGTGATTGGCTGACAATCGCAGGTATTAGCTCAGCAGTTGCCTGACCTTTTTGCTCAAGGTTGTAACCCATCCAGATACCTTTGTCTGTTTCCAGTTCAATCAGCTCATCGACAGTCACACCACAACCGCGAGCAAAACCTTGCAAGGCTTTAGTAGGATTTCCATCAGCATCAAATGCCGCCTTTTTGGCAGGCCCTTTACGTTCTACAGTTTTATCAGCCTGTGTAGTTTGCAAGTCATCCACCATCACAGCAAGGCGACGCGGAGCCGCATAAATGGTGACATCGCCATGACTGAGCTCCATTTCTTGCAGGCCTGTTGAAATTCCATCGGCAAAGGCTTCAGATAGTTTTTTAAGTGATTTTGGAGGCAGTTCTTCAGTACCGATTTCGACTAAAAAAGTTTCAGTTTGAATACTCATTATTTAGCCTCCTTAGTTGAGTCTTTTACCAGCGGGAATCCTAAGGCTTCACGACCTTCATAATAGGCTTCAGCAATTTGACGGGCCATAGTACGAACACGTCCAATAAAACGCGCTCTCTCAGTAACACTGATCGCATGACGTGCATCTAGCATGTTAAAAGCGTGTGAAGCCTTCAACACCATCTCATAGGCCGGAAGAGGCAACTTATCCTCAACCAGTTTGGCAAAGATCTCTTCGCACTCATCAAAGGTGCGGAATAGTTTTTCGGTATCAGCTTTTTCAAAGTTATAGGCAGACATCTCAACTTCATTCTGATGGAATACATCGCCATAAGTGACTTTGCCGTCAGGACCATCAACCCATGTCAAATCATAAACAGAGTTGACACCTTGTAAATACATGGCGATACGTTCAAGGCCATAGGTAATCTCACCAGTTACGGGACGACACTCCAAACCGCCAACCTGCTGGAAGTAAGTGAACTGAGTCACCTCCATACCGTTCATCCAAACTTCCCAACCGAGTCCCCAGGCACCTAGTGTTGGCGACTCCCAGTTATCTTCTACAAAGCGGATATCGTGTTCCAGAGGATCAATACCCATGACACGTAAAGAGTCGAGATACAGTTCCTGAATATTGTCAGGTGAAGGTTTTAACATTACCTGAAACTGGTAATAGTGCTGCAAGCGGTTTGGGTTCTCACCATAACGGCCATCTGTTGGGCGACGACAAGGCTGAACATAAGCTGCACGCCATGGCTCGGGACCAATTGATCTTAAAAAGGTTGCCGGATGGAATGTACCCGCCCCCATTTCATTGTCATAAGGCTGCATTACCACACAACCATGCTCTGCCCAGTAAGCCTGCAAGGTCTGAATCAACCCCTGAAATGTGCGAATATCTGTTGCTGCTTGTGCTGACACAATCAAAACCTCTATAAAACTTTCCGAAAATTAAAAATTAAACCGGCTAATTATAACGTATTTTCTTGGTTTATCTGTTTCATAAGCCAGGTTTTTTAAGCTGTTTTACAGGCCTTGAAAAACCATGTAATCAGTGGTTTGATTGTTTATAATGGAGTGCAATCCATGAAACTATATTCTACTTAAGAGCTAAAAGAAGTTTTACGTGACTAAACTGTCAAAGATTTTATTGATTTCATTTGCCCTCTCCGCGTCCGCGGCATTATTTGCTCTCCCGACCAAGTCTTCCGAAGACCACGAGTATAAAACCAGCGTCCTTCCTCTGCCGCCCCTTGAAACTTTGGGTGTTGAAAAAAAGAACCCTCTTAAAGAAGAAAAAACCACCTCTAACTGGCAGTTACATAAATTCAAAGTTGGCAAAAACGAATCTCTTAGTACCTTACTTGACAAAGCCAATGTTTCCGCCAAAACAACCTATCAAATTGGGCGTTTAAACAACAGTAAGAAAATAACTAATTTAAAAGTTGGTGATGAGATTAATGTCTGGGTGGACAAGAATTACCAGCTGCAAAAAATACTCTACCCAAAAAGCCAAACTCTGGCTTATGAGGTCGTTAAAAGTGATAACGGTTACAAGATCATTGAACAAAAGCAACAGGTCGAAATTCGAACTGAAACTGCTTTTGGAATAATCAATGGTGCTTTTTATCCCGCCGCTAAACGAGCAGGATTGAGTGCTAAAAGCGTGATGAATCTGGCAGACATGTTTGCATGGGATATCGACTTTATTCGTGAACTTCGCAAAGGCGACACCTTTAAAGTTATTTATGAAACAAAATACCTTAATGGAGAATATATTGGTGATGGCGACATTCTTGCCGCACAAATAACTACGAACGGCGGTAAAGAAGATCACAATGCTTTCATTCTTAGGACCAAGGACAAACTTATTGGCTATTACAACAGCGATGGTAAAAACCTGAAAAAAGCTTTTTTGCGTAACCCGGTTGATTATGTCCGCATCACCTCAAAATTCAACCCGAGAAGATTTCATCCGGTTCTAAAAAAATGGCGATCTCACCGTGGCGTCGATTACGGAGGTCCACTAAATACTCCGATTCGAGCAACCGGTAACGGCAAAATTATTGAACGTGGTTGGGCTCGTGGTTATGGCCGCTACATAAAAATACAGCACGCTGGTAAATACGTTACCCTCTATGGCCACCTTAACAAGTTTGGTAAATACAAAAAAGGCCAATACGTCAATCAAGGCAAAGTAATTGGATACATGGGGAAAACAGGCCTTGCGACCGGCGTCCATCTGCACTATGAGTTCCGAATTAGAGGCAAGCATGTCGATCCATTGAAAGTTAAATTTCCCGCTGCTGGCCCAGTGCCGAAAAAATACAAGACAATGTTTAAACAGAAGAGTAAGTTTCTTCTCACCCAACTTGATCGCATAGATCGACAATCGACTCAGTTGGCTCAGAGTTTTGAATAGTGAATAACGGCGAACTCTATATTGGGCTAATGTCGGGAACCAGTGCTGATGGAGTTGATGCCGCACTAATTGAAATATTCAATGATTCGATCCATTTAGTCGACTTCATTGAACATCCGTTACCAAGCAAAATTTCTGCACAACTTATCGAGTTAAATCAACAGACCAGTATCAGTTTTGAAGGCCTTGCAAAACTAAATTATGAGGTAGCTCAACAGTTTTACCAGGCCGCCGCTAAACTCATTAAAAAACACAAGCTGGCCCCAGAAAGCCTCAGCGCGATTGGCAGTCATGGTCAAACCATTTACCACGCCCCTGATATACCGATGACACTCCAAATTGGTCACCCTGCTTTTATTGCCAAACAGACAGCTGTAACAACAGTCGCCGACTTTAGAGTTGACGATATGGCCCTAGGTGGGCAGGGAGCACCGTTTGCCCCCGCTTTTCACAAATACCTTTTCAGCTCTGAAAGTACTCAGCTAGCGGTCAATATAGGAGGCATTGCCAACTTAAGTTTAATCCCTCCTGCAAACAGCAATCAGCCTGCTATCGGCTGGGATACAGGGCCTGGCAATTCGATTATGGACCAGTTGAGCCAGCAGAAATTCGATCAGGCGTTTGACAGAGATGGGAGTATCGCTGAAAAAGGCCAGGTTCAATCTCAGCTTCTGCAACAACTCCTTCTTCACCCGTTTTTTAACCAATCAGGTCCAAAAAGTACCGGCCGAGAAAGCTTTAACCTCAACTGGGTAAAAAAAGTAGTCAATGAACTCAAACTAGAAATCTCGGTAGGCGATTTAATGTCTACGCTCAGCGAGCTGACTGCTACCTCAATTGCTCAACAAGTTAAAACCTTGGACTTGAATGAGGCCAGTAAAACCAATATTTGGATTGTTGGTGGAGGCGCTTATAATCGAAATTTAATATCTCGGATTCAGCAACACCTGCCGAATCACAAGGTTGCCAGCAGCATAGAAAAAGAAATCAATCCTAACGCGGTTGAAGCCATGATGTGCGCCTGGTTGGCGCAACAAAGAATAAATAACAGGCCTGTTAAATTATCAGCGGTTACCGGAGCAAGCCGAGATGCGGTTCTGGGTGGCATCTGGCATCCATAAATAAACTAAATTATGAAGCGCTACCGGTGCCTCTCTGGTCAACCGGGATATAACAGAGATTACCCGCACCCTTATAGATTTGAGTAGGACGAAATATCTTATTTTCTTGCAATTGCTCACGCCAATGTGCCATCCAGCCGGCAGAACGAGCCACCGCAAATATAGGCGTAAATAAGCCAGGATCGAAGCCCATCTCTTTGTAAAGAATTCCGGAGTAGAAATCTACATTTGGATAAACCCCTTTATGAGCCAGCAGTTCAAGACAGACTTTCTCTACCTCTTTAGCGGTTTCAAATGCTCTCGATAGCTCTCCTGCTTCAGACTTTCTTTCCAAAATTTCCGATGACAATTTTTGCAAAATAGAGGCTCGCGGGTCTTTGGTTTTATACTCGCGATGCCCCATTCCCCAAATGACTTTTTTCTCGGTTAAACGCTCTTCTACATAGGCACGAGCATTTTCAGGTGAGCCAATTTCATCAAGCATTTCGATAACTTTTTGGTTGGCTCCGCCATGCAGGGGACCAGATAGAGACGCAATCGCCGAAGCGATTACTGAACAAGGATTTGCAAGTGTCGAACCCGTCACCATGGTGGTAAAAGTCGATGCATTGATTGTATGTTCAGCATGCAGAATCAGAATGGCATCTAATAAGCGAGCCCAGTCTTTATCCGGCTCTTCACCAGTCAACATATACAGAAAGTTCTCGGCATAGTTTAGATCTTTGCGCGGTTCAATCGGATCGTAACCATTGCGCATATACTCCCAACTCGCCACCAGGGTAGCCATATGTGAAATGATCTTAATGGTTACATCATTTACATATTTTTGGTTTTCTGTACCACCAGACATATATTCAGTGCTTGGATAAAAGCTTGCAAGACTGGCAACAACCACCTGAAGCATGTGCATAGGGTGAGTGGTTGAAGGCAGGTTTTTCATGATTTCGCGGATATTGTACTTAACCCGGCGATTCTCTCGAAGCTGACTATCAAACAGCTGTAATTCATCCTTAGTCGGCAACTCTCCGAACAGAAGTAAAAGAGTCGTCTCTTCAAAACTTGAATACTCAGCCAGTTCCTGAATGTTATAGCCGCGATAGGTTAACAAACCTTTTTGACCGTCAATGTAAGAGATTTGTGATTCAGTAGCTGGAATACCAGCTAAACCCGGAATGTATTGCATATAGTTGTCCTAAAAAAAACGAGCCCCGAACAAATTGTTCGAGGCCTGTTAAATTTTGCTTTTATTATTCTGTTTAATTACTAAACACTAAATGAAGATCCGCATCCACAAGTGGTCGTGGCATTTGGGTTTTCGATAACAAAGCGTGCGCCCTGTAAATCTTCTAGATAATCAATTTTTGCACCCATAAGATATTGAAAACTCATGGAATCAACTAGTAGAGTTACACCATCTTTAGTTACTACAGTATCGTCATCGGCCTGGCTTTCATCGAAAGTAAAACCATACTGAAACCCAGAACAACCACCGCCGGTAATATAGACTCGTAGCTTTAATTCCGGATTATTCTCATCCTCTATCAAGCCACTGACTTTAGATGCTGCTGCTTCTGTAAAGTTCAAAGGTTTTGGAATATCAGACATCTCTGCCCCCCTATCATTCTTTTAGTAGGCTTGTAGCTAACCACAGTGCAACAACCACAAACCAATTTATTTGCAGATTATATCAAAAATCCAAATCCGACTCTTTTCAGTTTATTTTATATAGCTGTTTGCAAAAATGATTACGGAAGCAAGGCGACTTGTGTAAGCCCAGTCTGCTCTGGCAAATCAAATAGAATATTCATATTCTGTATAGCTTGACCTGCTGCACCTTTAACCAGATTATCGATTACAGATGTTATGACTACCAGTCTGCCACCCTGTGGACGGAATACCGAGAGACGACACATATTTGAACCCTTAGCCATTCTGGTTTCCGGCAAGCTGCCCGAAGGCATCACATCAACGAAGTACTCATCCACGTAGGCTTTTTCAAAGATCTCTTGCAGCTGTTGCTGTGACAAATCCTTTGCCAGGGTTGCATAGATAGTGGACTCCATTCCACGAATCATCGGTACCAAATGTGGAACGAAAGTCAGATCGACATCCTGACCCGTTAGAATGTCTAACTTATCCTTCATTTCAGGTTGATGGCGATGGCCGGCAACGCCATAGGCTTTAAAGCTCTCACTCATCTCCGCGGCCAACATGGCAACATTGGCACCTTTACCTGCACCGCTAACACCTGATTTACCGTCGGCAATAATCCCTGTCAACTCAATTGCTTGAGCATCAATCAGTGGTTTTAGTGCCAAAAGGATGCTTGTTGGATAGCAACCAGGGTTAGCAATGACATTGGCCTGCTTAATTTCATCTCTGAATAGCTCAGGCATCCCATAGGCAACCTGTTGCATAATCTGAGGGCATGTATGTTCAAAACCGTACCATTTTGCCCAGACATCTAAATCAGTAATTCTGAAATCCGCGGCCAAATCGATTACTTTGACACCGGCAGATGTTAAGTCTTCAGCCATACTCATGGCGACACCATGTGGTGTCGCAAAGAAGACAATATCACAAGCCTTAAGTACATCGACATCCGGTTCAGTAAAAGCCAGGTCATAGAAACCACGTAAGTTTGGATACATCTCATCGACACGAACTCCCATCTCACTACGAGAAGTGATCGCTTGAACTTCTGCCTGAGGGTGAGCTGCAAGAATTCTCAGCAACTCGACGCCTGTATAACCTGTTCCACCTACGATTCCGACCTTAATATCTGCCATCTTCAATAATCTCTTAATAAATCTTAATTTTGGGGGTGTATTCTACTCCTTAGGATAAATATATTGAAATATAAATTAACGGCTCTTCCCCTGATCGAG
>DBOI01000069.1 GCA_002299245.1 Hydrogenovibrio sp. UBA650 | reverse complement strand
AGGTGAATCACAAAGATTATTTTGTTATATTTGCGATTCGATCTTGAATCAACTATTAATATACTATTGAGTAATGATTAAAATAAAATTGATTATAGTTTTTATTTATAATAACATAAGCTTTTGAGTTATCTAAAAACTTAAAATCTGGCAGTTATTTTATTTAAAAGTAATTGCATTACTAGGAGTTAATTACATGAAATTACAAACACTATTCGCTGCGGCGCTTCTATCTGTCAGCTCACTATCTATGGCTGCTACTCACACTGTTAAAATGCTTAACAATGGTGCAGACGGAATCATGGTTTTTGAACCAGGTTTCCTTAAGATCGCTAAGGGCGACACTGTTAAGTTTGAAGCGACTGACTCTGGTCACAACGCTGTAAACGAGTTTGGCCCTGCTGGAACTGCTGAACTAGCTGGTTATTCTGGTGGTGAGTATACTTTTAACGATGAAGGTGTAAACATTTACTACTGTGAACCTCACAAGTCTATGGCTATGTACGGTGTAATCCAAGTTGGTAACGCTGTAAACAAAGATGATGCTATGGCTGCTGCTAAAGCAACTGATGCTGGTATGGCTATGAATGGTGGCCGTCTAATGAAGTACATGGATCAAGTTAAGTAATTTGACTCCTTAGTATTTTCTAAGCAAAAAAACGGCGGGCTGATTGTATTCAGCGCGCCGTTTTTTTATGCCAATAAAAAATTGGAACATATGCTTTTCTGATTGTTTTGGGCTTAATGTGTTTTAGTTAAACCTTCTAATATTTGTTCGTTTTTTCTTTTTCTTTAATTTAGTACCCTTATCTGCTTGATAGCGTTGATGCGCGGCACGTTCAGTTTTTGGCCTTTCAAAATTCATCCAGTCATCCAGCTTATCCCAAACTTCATCAACCCCTTTTCGATTGAGTGACGAGAATAGCTGCACACTAGCGTGATCATAATTTTCAGCAATCAGCTTTTGCATAGTCATCAAACTCTGATTAGCAGGCCCTTTTTTAAGTTTATCGGCTTTGGTCAAGAGCACGTGAACAGGTAAACCAATTTCCGCTGTCCAATCGAGCATAACCAGGTCAATCTCTGTCGGTTGCATTCTTGAGTCAACTAAAAGGATTAAACCTTTCAAGGCTGCACGTTGTTCAATATATTCGGTCAGTCCTGCCTGCCACTCATTTTTCATTTTTCGGCCGACCTTAGCAAAACCATAACCCGGTAAATCAACCAAAGCACGAGTCTCATCAACCGGGAAAAAGTTAATTAATTGGGTACGTCCTGGAGTTTTACTGGTTCTAGCCAGACTCTTTTGTGAAGTAATGACATTCAATGCGCTCGATTTTCCAGCATTAGAGCGGCCGGCAAAGGCCACTTCATGAGTCAGTTCTTCTGGGCATAAATCGAGAGTTGGGACACTTTTTAAGTATTCTGCTTTTTGGTATAGAGGGTGTTGCATGTTTGCTTTATCGAATTCGTCAAAAAATAGCAAGCCTGTTAAATTATTTTTCGATCATGAAAGACCGTATTTTCTTTATGGACAAGCCTTTGAGCTTATATATGAATAAGTATTTTAATACTTTATCAATCCTATTAGCAGGTATATACTCTATTCTATTTTTTATAGTTTCAGTTGACATTATTGATTTGAATCAAAAGCGCTGCATTATTAGAAAAACAAATATATACAATACAAAAAATTGAAAAGTCGAACATATAACAATGGCAAGCCAAGCAGAAATTCCACAAAATTCGGAACTTAGAACTAGGCGAGAGATTCCCAAAAAGCCAAAGACAAACCGGTCAAATGTCTTTATGAGCTTTTTGGGTTCAATGAACCTGGCTGTAACCTTATTGGTTATGCTCTCTATCGCCTCGGTGATAGGCACCGTCTTACAACAGAACCAAGCTGTTCAAGATTACATCATTAAATTTGGGCCTTTCTGGCATGAAGTCTTTGGAATGCTTGGGCTTTACCATGTTTATGGCGCAGCTTGGTTTGTTCTCGTTTTAGTATTCTTACTGGTTTCAACCAGCGTCTGTGTGGTGCGACACACACCCAGATTTACTAAAGATATGCGCCGTTTCAACGAGAGCCTTTCCAAAAAAGCCATTGCTCACCAGCCCAATAATGCACTTTTTGAAACCAATATGGCTATGGAAACACAACAAGGCTATGCTCAAGCACTGTTGAAACATAATGGCTATAGAACAAAACTTCACCAACGCCAAGACGGTAGCATTACCGTTGCCGGGCTAAAAGGAACCTTTAACCGCCTTGGATATTTCTTTACTCATATATCTATTGTCATTATCTGTTTAGGCGGCCTTCTTGATAGTAATTTACTACTTAAATTCAGAGAACTAACTGGCGATTTAAAAGCTGAAACTCGTTCTGTTAGCCTTGATGAAATCAATCAGGAATCTTGGCTTGGTCCCGAAAATCTCTCCTTTCGTGGATCAGTAAATGTTCCTGAAGGTGATAAATCGGATGTACTGTTTCTTCCCTATGAAAACGGCTATTTAGTCCAAAAATTGCCTTTTACCATCGTCAATGAAGCCTTCCATATCGAATACTACGATACTGGCATGCCCAAATCTTTTAAAAGCGATCTAATTCTGTATGCAGAGGAATTAGACGAACCAATCAAACAGACCATTGAGGTTAACAAGCCGCTCTATTATAAGAATTACGCAATTTATCAATCTTCTTTTGGCGATGGTGGAACCGAATTAAATTTAAAAGTTCACCCGTTACTATCACCAATTGAAAACTCAATTCCAATTGAAACCGCAATCAATAAAGTCGAACCTCTGAAAACGCCTCTGGGAGTTTTCAAGGCTGAATTTGTTGATTTTAAAATGCACAACATAGTTCCAACCACGGAAGAAGAGCAAGCCAAAACCGGCAAAAAAGTTCACAACAATGGGCCAACCATGATCTTCAAAGTTCGAAATGATCAAGGTAAGGCCTGGGAATATGAGAACTATATGATTCCTGTTAAACAAGAGGAACGATGGTTCTTTATGAGTGGTGTGCGTAGCTCTCAAGCTGATCCGTACCGCTATCTGTTTATCCCTGCTGATTTAGATAGAAAGAACACCAGGTTCTTTAAATACTTGGTAATGTTGAATAATCCAATAATTACTAGAAAACTGATGCGCGAGCTCTATCCTAAAAACCCGGATAATGACCAAAAATCCTATGACAACCAGATAGAGTTGCTTGAACAGCTTCAGGTATTATTTCGTCAAAAAGGCTTTAACGGCATCAGTGAATTTGTTTCTAAAAGCGTTCCAAAAGAAGAGCAGGAAAGGGTTTCTGACTTCTATTTCGGTCAAACCAGCTTTGTACTTCAAACCCTTTACATGGAGTTGTTGAAACAGGAAGGTCGTGTTGAAGCTCATAACGAAGATATATCTGAATTTGACAAAATCTGGTTTGAGGATGCGCTCAATGCAATTACAGGTCTTAGTGCCTATGGCCCTCCGATGTATTTTGAGATGGTAAGCTTCACGGAAATTCAGGCAACAGGCCTGCAAATTACCAAGTCTCCCGGCAAAGATATTGTTTATTTTGGAAGTGCCCTGTTAATTATAGGTGTGTTTTTCCTTTTCTATGTAAGGCAACGTAGAGTATGGGTTTTGATTGAAAGGAATCCAGACAAGGACGGTCTTAAAGTAACTATGGCTGCAAAAGACAATAAGAAATTGCCAGAGACGACCAAAGAATTTGAATCGCTGGTTAAACAAGTTAAAGACTATAATATAAAAATAAATACTCAAGATTCTGAAAAAGAACAAAAAGGCTAGGTCATAAAAATAGGCGAAGGGTCATGCAAACAAATACACAAACTGAAAACTTTATGGATGAATTCAAATCATCCGAACAGAGTTCACTAACAGTTAGAAACATTGGTTGGACGTTATTTGTCACAATAATTTCAATTTATGGTTGGTATGAATACCGAAATTTCATGGATATTTATGAAGTCGGTATTTTATTTGCAACCGCTGCAACATTAATCTGGCTCGGTGCTTTTTGGAAAAGCTTCCAACCTTATACTATCTGGGTAACAGCTTTAAGTGTTTTAGCTCTGTGGACTTATCACTCATACGGCAATGCAATTTCAGCCAATGAAGAAGCTTTTTTTCTAAAGTACCTTATCTCCAGTCAGGCAGCCATTATGTGGATGAATGCACTATTTGTCTTCGCTACGGTTGTCTATTTTGTCTCTATATTCAATAAATCAGAATTTACCGGTAAAACCGCTACTTTTTTAGTTTGGACTGCTGCAACTTTTGGTTTTGTTGGCATGCTGGTGCGTTGGCGTGAATCCTATCTGATCAATTTTGATTACGGCCACATTCCTGTGAGTTCACTCTATGAAGTCTTTATCCTATTTGTCGTCATGACAGCGCTGATTTATTTGTACTACGAACAAAAGTACAAAACACGTGCACTAGGTGGCTTTGTGATGCTGGTAATCAGCGCAGCTGTAATGTTTATTCTTTGGTATACCTTTGTCCGTGAAGCCCATGTTATTCAACCCTTGGTGCCTGCGCTTAAAAGTTGGTGGATGAAAATACATGTACCTGCCAATTTCGTTGGTTACGGTACCTTCTCAATCGCTGCCATGGTTGGTTTAGCCTATATTATTACCAGTAAAGTTAAAGAAAAAAATCCCAATAGTCGATTTGTAAAAGCGATGCCTTCACTGGAAGTAATGGACGATGTGATGTATAAAAACATCGCCCTCGGTTTTGCATTCTTTACTATTGCAACTGTACTCGGTGCAATGTGGGCAGCCGAAGCATGGGGTGGCTATTGGTCATGGGATCCTAAAGAGACATGGGCACTTATAGTCTGGCTAAATTATGCAGCTTGGTTACATATTAGAATGAGTAAAGGTTGGCGTGGAACACCAATGGCTTGGTGGGCTCTTATAGGCCTATTTGTGACCACATTTGCCTTTATTGGGGTAAATATGTTCCTTACCGGTCTGCACTCTTATGGCGAGCTTTAGAAGCGCTTAGATAAAACAGAATTGCTAACTTCGTAGAAAGGAAAATTTATGCAATTTAGAACAATATTTGCAGGCTTAACCTTAATGCTTTTCTCTGTTACTGGATGCAGTGCAGAACAAAACGGAAATGGCAATGGCTTTGGCATTATGGAAGGCGTTGAATATAAGCGCATTCCACAAATGCAATCAATTGCCCCGCACAAGAAAAAAGTAGTAGAGGTCTTTGGCTATACCTGCCCTCACTGTTACGACCTTGAACCAAGTTTGCACCAATGGCTAAAAACCAAACCTGAAGATGTACACTTTGAGCGTATGCCAGTGGTTTTTAATAACCCTAACTGGATTTTTATGGC
>DBOI01000019.1:3044-12159 GCA_002299245.1 Hydrogenovibrio sp. UBA650 | reverse complement strand
CCCATTTTCATTTTGTGCGGTGAGCGCAAGCCCTTATAGCGGTCTTCCATCTCAATCGCCATGGTGACCGAATCATCAACACCAAAACGACACCAGGTTGAACCAACGCAGGATTTAACTGCACGCAAGGCTTTTGCATAGGCCTGACCAGACTCAAATCCAGCCTCCAGTAACTCTTTCCAAATTTCAGGAAGGTCATTAATCTGAGCACCAAACAGAACGATACGCTGAGCCCCATTCACCTTGGTATAGAGCTTAAATTTATTCGCTACTCGACCCAATGTAATTAGCTTATCAGGGGTGATCTCTCCACCCGGCACCCTTGGAATAACTGAGTAAGTGCCATCCTTCTGCATATTGCCAAGATAGTTATCATTAGTGTCTTGAACAGAGACTTGGTCTTTTTCCAGTGCGTAGCTGTTCCAGAGAGAGGCAAAGATATTTCCCGATGTCTGTTTACAAACTTCACAACCGTGGCCTGTACCGTGTTTTTCCAGCAGTTCATCAAAGGTTTTGATCTCTTCAACTTTACAGAAATGAAACAGTTCCTGACGACTGTACGGAAAGTGTTCGCAAAGGTCTTTTTTGACCTCAACGCCACGTTTTTCCAGCTCGTTGTTCAGGACACTGGTGACCAGCTGAACACAACCTCCACAACCGGTACCGGCACTGGTACAGGCCTTGATATCACCCATGGTGCTACAACCGCTTTCAACCGCATTGACCACATCACCTTTGGAGACATCGAAACAGGAGCAAATCTGTGCCGTATCAGGCAGCGCATCTGGACCAAACAGTTCAGTAGCACCACCATCACGATTTGGCAGAATCAACATATCCGGATGTTCTGGCAGCTCCATATCATTGAGCATCATCTGCAAGAGGTTACCGAAATCTTCAGCGTCACCAACCAGTACCGCACCTAAAAGCTTTTTGCCATCAGGGGTTACCACAATTTTTTTATAAATCTCTTCCGGACCGTTTTCATAGACATAAGACAGTGCATTTTCATCGGTACCATGAGGGTCACCGATAGAGGCGACGTCTACACCCATCAATTTAAGTTTGGTACTCATGTCGGCACCTTTAAAGGCAGCCGGCTCTGCATTGAGTTGATCCACTACCGCTTGTGCCATCGCATAACCCGGTGCCACCAAACCGTAAATCATACCTTCGTGCAGTGCACACTCACCGATCGCAAATACATCGGGATCAGAGGTTTTACAGAGGTCGTTAATCTGGATACCACCTCTTGGCCCCAATTCAAGACCGGCCTCTTTAGCCAAGTCATCGCGTGGGCGAATCCCCGCAGAGAACAGCACCATATCGGTTTCCAGCTCTTCACCATCTGCAAACACCATTTTGTTAATGCAGTGCTCACCATCGATAATCTCGGTAGTCGCTTTTGAAGTGTGAACAGTGACACCCAAGTTCTCGATTTTACGTTTCAATAAGGCTGCACCACCATCATCCAACTGAACTGGCATCAGTCTGGGTGCAAACTCAACCACATGAGTTTCCAAGCCCAAATCAACCAGCGCCTTAGCTGCTTCCAGTCCAAGTAGACCGCCACCAACAACCACACCAACTTTACCTTTGGCTGCAACGTCTTTCATCGCATCCAAATCTTCAATGGTTCGATAGACCAGACAACCTTCGCGATCATTACCTTTAATTGGTGGTACAAACGGGTAGGAACCCGTCGCCATGATTAACTTGTCATATTCGATCTTGACACCTGACTCAGAAGTGACCAACTTCTGCTCACGATCAATGGCAACGGCTTTATCATTGATATAGATAGTCACGCCGTTATCTTCATAGAACCCTGGCTCAACCAAGGATAGATCTTCCGCTGTTTTTCCGGAGAAGTAAGAAGACAGATAAACCCTGTCATAGGCGACACGAGGTTCTTCACAAAACGTGTGTACCTCGAAGTTGTCATAACCTTCACTTGCGACCAGTTTTTCGATGAAGTTATGGCCGACCATGCCATTTCCTATCACCACTATTTTTTGTTTAGACATTGCTAGACCCTCTTATTTTTTTGAGTTTTTTTAAACTCTTTTATAAACCCTTTAAGCTATTTTTTTATTTGCTGGCTGAAAACCATCGCCAAAAACCAAAGTGTCTCTATAGGCAGACATATCGGTTTGTGAGACTAGGTTTTCAAAAATCCAGTTAGACCCGGAGACATCGCCATACATAACCGCTCCCTGAATTTTGTTATCTTTCAATACGATCTTGCGGTAGATTCTTTTTTCATAGTCCTGATAAACCAGAGCTTCAGAACCTTCGTTTTCATGGAAGTCACCTGCTGAAAACAGGCTGATTCCGGTTACTTTTAATTTTGTGGAAGTGAAGCTACCCTGATAGGCTGAATCAATATCGGCCAGCTCCTTGGCTAAAACCTCGGCTTGCTCATAAAGAGGCGCGACCAGACCGTAGAGTGCGCCTCGGTGCTCAACACACTCTCCTAATGCGTAGACATCTTTAATTGAGGTTTTTAGTTGATCATCAACCACAATGCCGCGGTTAACTTCCAGGCCTGTCAATTTTGCCAGGCCAGTATTAGGACGAATTCCAACAGCCATAACCACCAGATCAGCATCAATGATCTTGCCCGAATCCAACTCGATGCCAGTGACAAATTCATCACCTAAAATGCGCACCGTGTTGGCCTGCATTTCGAAATAGATGCCGGACTCTTCCATAGCGGTTTTTAGGAGGCCACCAGAGATGGCATCCATTTGTACATTCATCAAAATGTTTTCGCGATGTAGAACCGTGACTTTCATTCCAAGTTTCATCAGTCCATTTGCAGCTTCAAGTCCAAGCAGTCCTCCACCAATCACCACAGCATTTTTTTGAGATTTACTTGAAGAGATCATGCAATTGACATCGCGAATGTCACGGAATGCGACTACTCCGGGTAACTGATGGCCCTCTATAGGCAGAATAAATGGGCTGGAACCGGTAGCAATAACCAGCTTGTCATAGTCATAGCTTTCACCATTAAGCGTTTTTACGGTTTTCTTCTGGGTATCGATTTTTGAAATTTCAGTACCGGTATGCAGTTTGATTGAACGAGATCTAAACCAGTCTTGATCGTGAGTCATAATTTCAGAAATGGTCTTTTCACCGGCCAAAACCGGAGACAGCATCAGACGGTTATAACCTCCAGTGGGTTCTTTATTGAACACACGGATGTCATAGTGATTGGGTGATTCTGCAAGGACACGTTCAATTAAGCGTGAACCAACCATTCCAGAACCAATAACAATGAGTTTTTGCTGCATTGCAAACCTTAAAATTCTTAAGGCCTGGCAAAACAGGTTTGGAGATACGCTATTGCCAGGCACAGTTAAAACTGTACGACCCGACAATAGGCCATGAAAAGTATAATCTATGTGTAAATAAGCAAACTAAGTGCCAGATTGTTTTTATTGCCAATAACCACTTAAAAAACAATGTGATACATGTTTTTTAAATTTAAGCTATGAATATTGGTTAATGCATTGCACTGAATTAGTTCACGTCTAAGTAACAATGCTCAAACATGGTCAATATTCAATAAAATCAATAAACATCTCGCTGATAGCGGTGTTCTGATATCAGTTTATCCATATAGGCGTCTGCAGCCTCCGCATCGACACCGCCAAACTCACTGATCACCTCTCGGATTGCCTGGTCAACGTCAGCGGCCATTCTTGAGGCATCACCACAGATATAGATATAGGCACCGTTTTCCAACCATTGGTAGAATTCTTCGCCTTGCTCTTTAATCAAGGTTTGTACATAGACTTTTTTGTCTGAGTCACGTGACCATGCCAAGCTGACTTTGTTAAGCACTCCGCTGTCTTGCCACTGAGTGATCTCATCACGATACAGAAAATCGAGCGCTTCATGTTGGTCGCCAAAGAATAACCAGTTGTCGCCGGGAGCTTCGCGCATTTCACGCTCTTCTAAAAAGGATCGGAAGGGCGCAATACCTGTACCCGGGCCAATCATAATTACTGGTGCTTCGTCATTTGAGGTGATGTGGAAGTGTTCGGAGGATTGAATATAGACACCGAGATTACTGCCGACAGGTAAGCGATCGCCCAGCCAAGTAGAGGCCACGCCTTTACGCGCTTTATCATGCAGGTTGTAATGGACTTCACCTACCGTCAAATGCACTTCGCCCGGGTGTTTCTTTGGGCTAGAGGCAATCGAGTAGAGCCTCGGTTGCAGGGCGCGCAGACCATCGACAAAGGTTTGTGCATCAATCTCTGGTTTTAACTCTTTGAGCACATCATAGACTTGATAGTTATCGGGTGCTTCATCAAGCCCCCAAGTTTCTAAGCATTTGGCATTGACGGTGTGAATATCGAGCTTATTTTGTAGTAATACTCTCAAACTCGCCGAGCCACTTTTTTGCTCAATAATTTCCTTACCAGAGAAACCAGCGGCGTCTAAAATTTCACTGACTTCTTTGGCATCGTTTAGAGGCCAGACACCAAGCGCATCGCCGACATGGTATTCAACATCTTCGCCGCCACCTGCCAATGAGATTTCGATGTGATTCACGCGTTTTGCTGAATCCGGACTGCTTAGATTTTCGGTATGAATCAGATTGGCAATAAATGGGTTGTTTTTAGTGTATTTAGGCTCATTATCATCGCCACTATCCGGTGCAGCCGAACTCGAAGCACCCGCAGCATTAACGAAAGCCTCAGACTGAAACAGGCCTTCCTTCCAACTGGCATAATCATCTTCAAAGGCGACATCACAAGTCACTAAGTCATGACAGGGGGTAGCGCCAAGTGCCACCATTCGCTCGTAGATATCAACCCCCATCTTATTAAAGTGGGTGTAGCTTGAATCACCCAGGCCGCAAACACTGAAATTCAGTGTTGCTGGCAGCGGGGCAGCATCATCAGCCATTAAGGCGTTGTAGAAATTTTTCGCATTATCTGGCGGTTCACCTTCGCCAAAGGTAGAACAAAGAATCGCGACATGATTGTGTGCGGCTAAATCGGCAGGACTGATGCTATCAAGCTCAGCTAATTCGGCTGCAAAACCTTTAGTAGCAGCAAATTTTTTCATGTCTTTGGACAGGACTTCACAATTACCAGATTGTGAGCCATAAAATACCTGAAGTGGTGTTGCTGCGACTTCTTCTTCAACTGCATTTGCGGCAGCAGCAATGGTACTAATACCGGTTAATAAACCATTCAGCCATTGGCGCTGCTCGGCATCAAATGGCGCGCCTTCTGGTAGTTCTATAATTGCGTCTTTGTTTGAGTTGCCTTCAATGACTGAGGACAAAACTGAGATTAAATTGTCTTTCATGCTAGTTTCTGGCCTTGTAAAGTTTGTTCTTGGGTTTTAAGCGAGTAAAACGGATTTAAGTTGTTCATCATCATGTCTATTGGCAAAAGTAATAAAACTTTCGTCAGCTTGACGAGATTCTAGATAGTTGCCAATAATGGTTTCTGTGACCGTACAAATATCTCTCGAAGCGATTGGCCCGCAAAGCGCACGAGCCAGGCTTTGATCATCATCGACACCGCCGCCGACCACGATGTTGTAACCCTCGCTACCATCTGCTGCCGCAGCTCCGACGTATCCCAAGTCACCAATATAGTGCTGAGCACAGGAGTTAGGGCAGCCCGTTAAATGAATGTTAATCGGTTGATCGAGTTCAAATTTTTCATTTAGATGATCAATAATTCGATTGCCATCGGCTTTGGTGTAGGCGTTACCTAATTTACATGCCCAGCGCCCGGTACAGGCAACGGCACCGGCTTCAAATGAGGTTGCTTTAGTGGTCATGCCCAAGGCTTCGATTTCCTGAATGACTTGATCAACATCTTCATCTTTGATGTACGGAATCAGGAAGTTTTGCCAAACGGTCAAACGAATATCGTTTTTGCCATATTTCATGGCGATACGACCTACACCGCGGAGTTGTTCGGGTGTCATTTTGCCAAGTCGCAAGGCGACTCCAATATAGTTGTAGCCGGCTTCGGCTTGCGGGTGTACACCTATATGGCCTTGGCGATTAATTTTGGGGCGTGGCGCATCAAATTTTGTTGAAAGTGGAATCAGCTTTACGCCGTTGCCATAGCCATCAAGCACTTCTTGAATTCTCTCACAAACCCAGTCAAAACCGTGTGCGTCAAGCACATATTTAAAACGGGCTTTTTTGCGATTGGTGCGATCACCGTGTTCTACAAAGACGCGTAAAATTGCATCGGCAATCTCGACAGTATCTTCTGGCTGGCAGACAAAACCGGTGTCACGAGCAAAATCATGGTGGCCTGTAATTCCGCCTAGAATCAAACGACAATAGATGCCGGGTTCAACGCCTTGATCATTGTCTTGAACATCAACGGCGAGAAAGCCAACATCGTTGGTATCAGAGACACAAGAGGTGGTGCCGGCATTGTCAAAAGAGAAGTTGAATTTACGTGGAATACCTTGGTAATCTCGGGTGTTGAGTATTCGGTCACTTAAGCGGCGAGCATACTTTCTCAAGTCAATCAGTTCGTGTGGGTCATAACCGGCGGTAGGGATGCAGGTGATATTTCGTGCACTGTCTGCCCCGGTGCCTTTACAGCTCAAGCCGTGGTCTTGAAAAGTGGCTAAGAGTTCAAGTACTCGATTTGGTTCAATCTCTCTAAACTGGAGGGCTCCGCGTGTTGTGACATGGGCATAGCCGCCGGCGATGTCTTCAGCCACATCGCCAAGCACCACCATTTGATCGCCTCTAACCTGACAAGCGGGCATACGCATGCGTACCATCCAACCCTGCATTGCCGGTGCGACATTAAACAAGCCATGATGTCGAGATATAAACTGGTCGAGGCCTTCTAAAATCTGATTAGTATCGTTACTCCTGACAATGTCATTCCAAATATCGAGCACATGAGTCTCGTATTTACGTTTTTCCTCTTTGCAGAGGTCTTCAACAGGAGTGCCCCAGAAAGTTTCCGGTATGTCAGACTCTTTTGCCTGAGGTGTGCCACCAATCGCTAAATGAAGATTGGTTTTGATCAGCATGTCCGCGAGATA
The DNA here is from genome assembly GCA_002299245.1 of Hydrogenovibrio sp. UBA650. Classification (GTDB taxonomy): domain Bacteria; phylum Pseudomonadota; class Gammaproteobacteria; order Thiomicrospirales; family Thiomicrospiraceae; genus Thiomicrorhabdus. The sequence continues at coordinate 5,100 of DBOI01000019.1, read as the reverse complement.
CTTTTTCTGCTCCGCGCTGAATCCGACTTGTTTTGAATTTGTAACCATCATCTGCTCTATATTGTCTTTGTTATGTTTTGAATGCTTGGGAGCGATTGGTATAGATATTGGTATAGATGACACAAAACCTCCATCTTGCTAAACCAGAGTTATCTGGTTTAACTCCTTAATAAATAATAGTGTTCAACTTTTTTGGTTTACGTATTGACCTGCGATATCAGTGCTGACATCTAACTTAACTAGGTATGCTCTGAACCACTTCTGAGCATGTGTCATGATCGATTAAATCGATTTACAGCAGCTAGAACCGGAGACCGCATGATGCGGTTAAAAACACCACATTGTTGTTCTTTATTGAAATCTAGAATTTCATTCTGTTGAGGTGCTGGGTTCGAAATCTGTTCAAATGGCTGCTGTGAACCAATTATTCTGCAATCAATGACAATGAGTTTTTGCTGCATTGCAAACCTCTTTTTAGTTAAGGCCCAGCAATGAGATAGATAATTGCCGGGCACAGTCAAACAGTGCGATCCGACAATAGATCGTGATAAAACTTTGTTAAATTCTCTTTCTCTTCAGCATAATCGATGCCAAGACAGGTTTATTGCTGTTCAAGCCCTAATAAATCAGTGTGTTGCCAGGAGATATTGCATAGCTCTATGGTGTTTAAAGGTCTTTTGAATAATTTTTTTGCACCAATTTGGTTCGTTATGAGTGTTTTGGATTAAAAATTGTTCAAAAACAGTTTTCTCGATTTCGATTTTTTTAGCTGAATTCGTTGTTGTATCAACATTGCCTTAATTTATGAGTATGGTCGGTATTTGTAAAGCATGGGTTTGTACTGATATCTAGAAAAAGTAAGTTGTTCAAAAATAGGTGATGTCCATATAAAGCCTGTATTCGGTATTGTTGAGATTTTATAAGTAAAAAGGGGAGATTGACTTGCCGGCCTAAATAATTGATTAGATCGCCTCAAATAGAACCTAATTTAATTGGTATCTAAATGCAGAGCAAACTTCTAAAGCAATTCAATATTATTCGAATCTAATCCATGGCGTGGTATGTGCTTTTTCTTGTGGAACTATTAATTTTTTTAATATTTTGAGGTCAGTAATGGAAAAACAAATATATGTTGCCGAATCAAGAATCATGATGTCTAAGGTTTACGCAATCTCTACCTGGGTATATCTCTTCATCCCTTTTGCCATAATGGATAAAGAAGGTTTGACCTTTGCCGATGCCTGGCCAATGGTTGTCCTATTACTAGGTTTTATACTGCTCACGAACTATTGGTTTATAAAAGTAGCCCAGCAGCAAAAAACAACGCCGTTTCTCATTTTGCGTAATGATGAAATAGAAATAAAACACCCTATGCATAAGCCGAAAACGATTAAATACAGTGAAATACAAAGTGTTGAAATGACCGGGGTTAACAAAATCAAATTAAAGGCCGCCAATAAGCGAACTCACAAACTCCATCGAATGCTAATAGGCAACGATGCTTTTGACGAAGTGTGGGCACTGTTAAAAAGTAAAACTGCACCTCTGGCCAGTTCATAAAGCTTCAAATCTACAAAGGAATCAATAGTGCAAAGCTTTCACCTGGCACAATTGTTAGCGGCCTCATTAGGCGGTTTTTTCGGCGCAGGCGCTCGTTTTATCGTCTCCAATCAAGTTTATGCTTGGCTGGGAAGAGACTTTGCCTGGGGCACCTTAACGGTTAATGTCATCGGTTCGTTTATCATTGGCTTTCTAGCGATGCTTTTTATAGACAAGGTTCATCTAAGTGTTGAGATGCGAACCTTTATTATCGTTGGGTTTTTAGGTTCATTCACCACCTTTTCTACCTTTTCTCATGAAACTTTCCTGTTTTTACAATCGGGAGAGTATCTAAAGGCTTTTCTTAATATTTCGGTGAGTGTTTTAACAGGCCTGATTGCGGTGGCGATTGGCATTTGGGCAGGGAAGCACTTTTTAGCAACTTAAAAGAAAAGTTTGAGCTCTCAGACCAGATATAGCCTGAGAGGCATTTATTTAATTTAAGCCGATACTACCA
>DBOI01000019.1:0-2606 GCA_002299245.1 Hydrogenovibrio sp. UBA650 | reverse complement strand
AAATCAATTGCACTCATAATGCCATCACCAAACTTCTCTTGAATAACTTCTTTTAAGGTCTCACCGTAAACCCCGACAATTTCATAGAAACGATATGGAAGGGGGTCTGTAGGAACCGTTTGATCGAAAATCTTGGTTGGGAATCGTTTTAGTGCTTCCGTGACCTCTAGATCAAGTCCTAAGAACTGAGTCAGTTTTTCTGCCGGTTCAGCATCCATATGATTCATGCCCAGACAGGCAGAGGTTGCATAAACTTCGCCCAAGCCACAAACCTCAGAAATTTCTGCCCAGCTTACACTTTTCTCGGTTTTTGCGAGGATAATGGTTTCCGTCATTTCAGTTTTTGTCATCATAGATTTTCTCCAAAATTGAATAATAAAGAGGCTAACAATTAGACTAGTCGACGCTGACTAACTACTTCACGCAAAAGTAAGGATTTATTTGTGTGAAATTATCGAGTTGCGATCAATATGATCACGATGATAAATAGCACCAGGCTGGTCAACTTCCAAAACAACAGTGGGTTATCTTCCAACATTGGTGGTTTAGTTTTATTTAAAAACTCGGTACTGGGATGCCTTAGATCATGGGTAAATTCAGAGAGCTCTGCATATCGCTTATGTGGATCTGGAGCAAGCGCTTTTTTCAAGGCAAAATCAACCCAGGCGGGAATTTCTCGATCATCATTAAGTACCGTTTGGTAATGGAGTTTTTTCTGGGCATTTTTAGTTCTGGCCTGAGCGATCTTGGTACCGTAAGGTAAGCTCCCACTTAACATTTGATAAGTGATCACAGCCAGAGAAAAAAGATCTGACCTGAAAAACCCTCCTTGACCCAAGAAATATTCAGGTGCGGTAAAGGCTGCGGTTCCCAAGATTTCAGAACGCCCTGAGCCTTCTGAAATCCCTCTTACATAGGTTGAACCAAAATCGATAATTTTGACGGTACCCAAGTAATCAATCATCACATTATTGGGACGTAAATCCTGGTGAATCATCTCCTGACGATGAAAGGCCAGTAAGCCTTTTGCAATCTGTTCAGTGATGTCCCTTACTGTATCGATATCAGGTTGTGGGTTGTCGCGCATCCACTGATCTAAGTTAACGCCCTTGATGTATTCCAAAGCGATGTATTGATAATGACGCTTCCTACTCGGTGCATAGGCTTTTACAACATGAGAGCTATCTATACGTCGAGCAATCCACTCCTCCATGAGAAAACGTTCCATATAGCCGCTTTCTACTCTACCTTCCAGCGAAGGGAACTTTAAGATAACTTCCTGAGAGTTTTCTAAATCTAGTGCGAGGTAGACATAACTTCGGCTGCTTATATAGATCTCTCTTATGATTCTGTAACCATCGATTTCCTGGCGCGGTTTTACTCTCTCAGGAAACGGTAAATCAACTAAAGAGTGGTAGAACTCGGCTTCACTCTTTTCTGGCAGAGATTCAATGCGCATAATCTGTAGAGTGAGGTTATCGTCACTGCCATTTTCGTAAGCGGTTTTTAAAATCTGTTTTGCCGCCTTATTTAAATCGTCTTTGTGCTGTTCGATCAGTTCAATGACTTGTTGGTGCTTAATAAATTCGTAAATTCCATCAGTACAGGATAGAAAGATATCACCCTGTTCAATCGGAATTTCTTGATAGTCGACTTCGCAAAAGTCTTTAATGCCAAGGGCTCTGCTTAAATAGCTTTTTTCATCAGAAACAATCAGCCTATGGTCTTCAGTGAGCTGTTCTAAATGGTTGCGAGAACCGTTTGATGATAGGTGATAAATTCTGGAGTCGCCTACATGAAATAGGTGGGCCGTATTTGACCTAAAAACAATGGCATTAAAGGTACACACATACCCCTTGTTTTTGTCAAAGCGATACTGACTTCTTCTGGTTTGCGAACACAGCCATGAATTCATCGACTGTATCACCTTTAGCGCAGAATTTTTAACGGACCATGCGTCCGAAGTACAGTAATAATCGGCTAAAAAATTATTGACGGAAAGGGAGCTAGCTTCTTGGCTAACTTGACTACTGCTGATACCGTCAGCTAAAACTGCAGTAATCCCTTTGGTTTGAAGTAGTGGATATCCAGGTACCTCAACGCCGTGAGCATCTTGATTGATCGATTTTCGACCCGCATCTGAAGCCTGGCCAAAAGTGATGCTTAATTGAGATTTCATTGCAAACTTGAAAAACTCCCGCCGTTTACAGGCGAGAGTTTTTTGTATTTATTAAAAGAAACAAATGCCATCTGGATAATCTTTAAATAAGATTAAGCAATTTTGTTCTCTGCTTTCACTTCTACGTCATCAAGCGTGCGATTAGGGCTCATTTTATAGTGAGTGAAATAGAGCGGAACGGACACAAACAAGACACCACCAACCAGGTTACCTAAAGCCACAGGAAGCTCATTCCAAAGTAGGTAGTCAGCAATTGTGAATTCACCACCCATAATCATTGAGAATGGGAATAAAAACATATTAACGATTGAATGTTCAAATTGCATGTAGAAGAACAGCATAATAGGCATCCACATTGCCATCATTTTACCTGTCGCCGAGGTTGAAATCATGGCGCCGACCACACCCATTGATACCATCCAGTTAC
>DBOI01000078.1:1822-5716 GCA_002299245.1 Hydrogenovibrio sp. UBA650 | reverse complement strand
CAAAATTATTTACAGGCTCTCATTGTGTTTTTGATGACTGGCTGTTAGCAGAACCTCCGTGTTTGACCCTGGCGTCCAACGCAACTGGGCGCGGGCATTGTCCTGTTTGCGGTCGTCCTCGGTTGCATTTTTGGCTGTGTTATCTATATAACCATTTTGCGATAAGGTATCGCCGGCTAATGCTAGATAAAGTTTGTCTTTGATTAGGGCACCGGAAGCTTTAAGTTGCATTTTGCTTCTATTGCGTTCACCAAACTCAGCCACTACTCCGCCTCGAGTTTGGTTGTCGGGTTTGCGGCTGTAGATATTAATGGCGCCGACTTCCGCATTGCGGCCATAGAGAGTCGATTGTGGGCCGCGTAGAATTTCAACTCGCTCAATATCAATCAGAGTATTTTCAAAACCCTGAGCACTTAACACCGGCACCCCATCAATAAACATCGGTAAGGAGGTTGAAAAAGAGATAATGCCTGCATTCAGGCCGCGCATAGTTGGCGCAATCAGGCCATCCTGACCTGCCGAAGGCAGCAGAAAGTTCGGTACATGCGGGGCCAGATCTTGCAGAGTGTTGATTGCCTTCTCATCAATATCTTCGCCAGAGATTACGGTTAGGCTTTGCGGAACTTCTAGCAGGTTTTGTTCATGCTTCTGTGCCGATACTTTAATATCCGCTAAGCGGATTGGATTTGATTGCGAACTCTGTTCTGCATGAACAGGTAAGCTCAAACAGCCTATAATGGTCAAGCAAATGGGCTTAAGTGAAAAATTACGAATTTGGGACATTTCTAGACTCCTCTGATTTCAATCAAAGCCAGTCTAAAATGTTATGCAATTAAGAATTATTCTTATTTATATGCAAAGCGGAGTAATTTTTATGCAAAACGAAATTCCAGTCTATTTAATTTGAATTTCGGTAGGCAGAACACGGTTGTTTTTTCTGTTTTAGGCTTGAATTTACAGGCCTTAACCCCTATTTTATGAGCATTAGAAGAATTGACGAGTATTTAGCAGATTTATGAGCAAAGATTATTATGCAATTTTAGGCGTGTCTCGAAGTGCTAGTGATGCCGAAATTAAAAAGGCCTATCGCAAAATGGCGGCAAAGTTTCACCCGGATAAACCGAGTGGTGATGAGGCTCGGTTCAAGGATATCAGTGAGGCCTATGAAACCCTGAGCGATCCAGAGAAGCGTCAGATGTATGATCAGTTTGGTTCTGATTATCAGCAGGCCGGTGCAGGCGGTTTTGGAGGCTTTGGTGGCGGTAGTGCCGACTTTAGCGATATCTTCGGTGATATGTTTGGTGGCGCTGGAGGTGGCTTTGGTGGTCAAAGTCATGCTGGAGGTTTCGGTCAGCGTCAAGCCAGACCGCAAAAAGGTGAAGATCAGACTGTCAATGTAATGGTCAACCTGACTGAAGCGATTGAGGGAACCGAGCGTACCATTAATGTGCAGACCGGTAATCCAAATTCGCACTCCAACAGTTATGATTCCACGCCAATCAAGGTTCGAATCCCTGCTGGAGTAACTCAGGATCAGAAGATTCGAGTTAAAGGCAAGGGTTTTGCCGGCTTTAATGGTGGCCCTAGTGGTGATGTGATTATCAAAATCAATCTGGAAAAACATCCGCATTACCGAGTGGAAGGTAATGATGTCTATCTGGATTTACCGGTTACACCATGGGAGGCTGCGCTAGGGGCTAAAGTTGAGATTCCTACCTTAAAAGGTAAAGTGAAAATGTCGATAGCCCCAGGCACACAGTCGGGTGCTAAGATGCGCATTAAAGATAGAGGCCTGGGAAAAACGCCCGGCAACCAGTATGTGGTGGTGCAGGTGATGACTCCACCAGTTTCTAGTGATGAAGACAAAGCGCTATACGAAAAAATGGCTGAGCAAATGCCATTTAATCCCCGGAGTGAATTTTAATCTTTAAATACTTTTTAAATTAAGCCGAGTTTATATTCGGCTTTTTTGTAGAAAAAACTAATCCAGATGGCTTATTAGTATTTACCCAATGATTGTTTTAAAATGAGTCGCACACAATTCACGGAGACAATTAATGAAACGTAGAGAATTTATTGGAGCTGTTGCCGGAGCAACTGCTGCCACAGCAATGACAGCTTATAGTAATGAAGCCCCTCAACAGCAGGCAGCCATGCAACCACAACAAACTTTTAAGTGGAAAATGGTAACCACTTGGCCTAAGAATTTTCCAGGCTTAGGAACGGGTGCGAACAATATTGCCAAGCTTATTACCGAAATGTCGGGTGGTCGTATTGATGTAAAAGTTTATGGTGCAGGTGAGTTGGTTGGAGCCTTTGAGGTATTTGATGCGGTTTCACGTGGCAATGCCCAACTCGGTCACGCCGGTGCTTACTACTGGAAAGGTAAGATTCCTTCTGCGGCGTTTTTCTCTGCGGTGCCATTCGGTCTGACGGCTCAGGAAATGAATGCCTGGATGTACTATGGTGGTGGCCTTGAGTTGTGGGAAGAGGCCTATAAACCTTTTGGTTTGATTCCAAACCCAGGTGGAAACTCTGGTACTCAAATGGGTGGCTGGTTCAATAAAGAGATTAATTCCATTGACGATTTAAAAGGCCTGAAAATGCGTATCCCTGGTTTAGGCGGCGAGGTCTTGAAACGTGCTGGAGGTATTCCTGTTACCTTACCGGGTGGTGAAATTTTCCCTTCACTACAATCTGGTGCACTGGACGCGACAGAATGGGTTGGGCCTTATAACGATTTGGCTTTTGGTTTGTATAAAGCAGCTAAATACTACTACACTCCGGGCTGGCATGAGCCGGGTACCACTATGGAGTGTATGATTAATGAGAAGGCGTTTAATGAACTGCCTGCTGATCTACAAAGTATTGTTCGCAATGCAATCAAGGTAGCTAATGCAGATATGTTGTCTGAATACACGGCGAGAAATCAACAGGCCTTGCAAACTTTGATCAACGAACACAAAGTTGAACTTAAGCACTTCCCTGATAGTGTTTTAAAACAGCTGAAAGATATTGCGATTCAGGTTGTGGAAGAAGAGGCTGCAAAAGACCCTCTTTCAACCAAAGTATGGGCATCTCAGAAAGCGTTTAAAGAGCAAGTTATGCAGTGGACTGGAAATTCTGAGCAGGCATTTTTAAAGGCACGTTCGCTGTAAAGTTTTAACTTTTCTTTTTAAGCTATTGAAACCCTTTGGTTTATGTGGATAAGCCAAGGGGTTTGTTTTTTTAGTATGACAAAATCTTTATGCTGAATAAATTTCTTTTGGTTTTTCTTTTAGTTAACAAAGAGTAATCTGGTTTGTGATTTGTTAAAAGTAGCTGTAATTAGTGCTATGACTGGAATGTTTAGTTTGACGGCTACTCAGGCTTCATCTGATTTTTTCAAAAAAGATAGACCGTATTATGGGCCAGGACCATACGGTGGTTATTATGACTATAATGACTGGCCAGAGTGGACCCCAATGTATTGGATGGAAGAGATGTCCAATGAGTTTGACAACAATAGTTGGGGAAACAACAACGGGCCTTATGGATATGATTACAACGATTGGCCAGAGTGGACTCCAATGTATTGGATGGAAGAGTTCTCCAATGAATTTGATAATAATGGTTGGGGTGGTAATAACTGGGGTGGCGGACCTCGTTGGGGTAATGGCCCAGGCTGGGGTGGTCCTGGCCCTTATGGTCCTCCTCCTGGTTATGGTCCTATGCCTTATGGTCCAGGGCCTGGGTTTCAAGCACCACCAATGGCATCCGACCAAGTTCCAAAGCCGTTGCCTCCTCAAGCGGGCCAAGCAGCGCCAGCGCCTATGGCTCCTCCAGCGATGATGGCACCGCCACAAGGGTTTAATGCTCCATCAATGATGGGCCCTCCTCCAGGATTTAATCCTC
>DBOI01000078.1:0-1494 GCA_002299245.1 Hydrogenovibrio sp. UBA650 | reverse complement strand
CTCCAGGATTTAATCCTCCACCGATGATGGCTCCGCCTGCTGCACCTCCGGTACAAAATTCTGCAGCGAAATAACTTAAAGTTATATAAGTTTTACAAACCCGGTTTTACCGGGTTTTTTTATGCAGAAACATTAGGTTAAAGTCATATCCAGAGGTTAAGTAAATGTTGTAAAAAGCTTGGAGAAGTTTGTGTACAGACCTTAATTTCAAGCTCAGATTTTATTATTGCCGAATATTATCTGAAGCGCATAGATCAGGGAGATAGTAAGACGAATGTTTTTCCGGGTACAAAAAAAGCCCCTGAATAGTTAGTGACCACTCAACTATTCAGGGGCTTTATGGTAATAGGGTTTTTAGGAGTTACTTCTTAGTTGAGTAACGACCTGTTTTAATATCTCCCCACATCAGCATTAAATTACCGCCAATGATAAAGGCAATTGCAAATGCAACAGCACCTAAGCCAATAGCAACCTGAAGTGATTGCGGAAGAATGTCTGCCCAAATTCCAAGTAGGATAACTAGTGGAACCACAACTGTTACAACCACTACTCCCAATAGTTTTATAAAATTCATCATGATTATTGCGCCTCAGCTAAAAGTATTAGTCTTTTTTCAGTTTTAACTATATTCAGTTATCTGTCCAATTTCAATATGAATACATTCTGTGAATTGATCTTCGTCAAGTTTTTTATAAATTCTTGTTTTTAGGTATTTTAATCGATAATCATTATTATTTGTATGGGTATTATTCAATATTCTGAACCTGCTTCTGTAATTCTGGATGACAGAATACTTAATTGGCGCAATTAATCGTTTTGGGGTCAGTTTTCAAGAAAGTTAATGTGGTCGGCTATAATGACGTGCACTTCTCCAATCGATTGACTTAGATTAGGTTTTTCTTGGGGTGCAAAACAAAATGAGCTTGGTTTTTCATTAAACAATCATTCCAGATTGATGTGCCTGTTCTTTTGTATACCAATACTTTGAGCATCAATATAGTGCTGATAATCCACGTCACAAAAAAATACATCTTGCCGACATTTGCCTCGCTGAACAATATGATGCGGCTAATCTGTAACGATTACTCTTGCTATTCTTACTAGTGATACACAATAATAACAGTTAAGTACTGTATTGATAGAATTGCTAATAATTTTCATTTAGGATTCGTTTACTTTACTTTACTTTAATTAAATTGAAAGGAGAGTACAAAATTATGCCATTCAGTCAAAGTTCCCAGCTCACAGCCATAGTGCAATATATAGAACAACAGAATCCAGAATCAATGCTTGATGTGGGAGTTGGAATGGGTCAGTATGGTTTTCTGGCACGGATGAACCTGGAAAATATTAATCTATTTGAGATTGATGGGACAGAGGGCAAACAACGCGATAAAAGTGGTTGGCGAGTCACTATTGATGGTATCGAAGGTTTTGAAGGCTACCTGACACCATTACATGAATACGTGTACAACAATATGATGATAGGCAATG
>DBOI01000085.1 GCA_002299245.1 Hydrogenovibrio sp. UBA650 | reverse complement strand
TGTGCATAAGCTTGAGTTGCTGAAGCAAAAGCAATGGCAAAAAGACTTACCGAAATTGAAGTTAATTTCTTGTTCATATAATTCCCTTTTTGTTCATTTGGATTAAAAAAAGCAAACTGTTTTCAGCTTACAACCCTATTTGAGCAACGGCTGTACCAAAAACAAAAACCTTTGTAACCAATTGTTATAAAAGGAAAAATAAAAACGCTAAATTAAAAATCACTGAAAAAAACGACTATTCAGATAAAAACGCAATTTTTCACTAAAAAAGTGTCTCCATACCCCGACACATCCAGCCTTATAAAGCGCAGAAAAATAATCGACAATACGTAAAGATTTGAAAGTAAAAGAAAAAATAAATTTAATGCAAGGCAACAGACTGTCGCCATTTAGCGACAATGAATCAAAATAGCGCTGTAATTTTCACAAAATCGCTACATTTCATCTTCTTGACGGGTCTTAAAATCAGATGCTGACAAACTATGGCGTTCTAATAAACGATAGAATTCTGTACGATTTCGCTTCGCCATGCGCGCAGCATGAGAGACATTGCCATTCACCTGCTTAAGCAATCGAATCAAATAGTCTCGTTCAAAATTTCTGCGCGCTTCCTGAAAAGACTCCAGCTCTCCGGACTCTTTACTCAAGGCTTTTTCAACTAGACTCAAAGGCACCAACGGAGTTTGTGCAAATGCGCAAAGACGCTCAATGACGTTTTTTAACTCCCTGATATTACCCGGCCATTCATAGCTTAACAAAGCCTCAAGGGCATCGTTGGAAAGGTTCTTGGCCTTGGTTTTTTGCTGACGAATAAAGTAATCGACGAGCAGAGGAATATCTTCGGCGCGGTCGCGTAGGCTAGGCACCACTAAGTTAACAATATTGAGTCGGTAATAGAGATCGAGTCTAAACAGCTCTTCATCAACCAATTTTTGTAGCTCTTTGTGGCTGGCGGAAATAACCCTCACATCCACCTTGATCACTTTGCTATCGCCAACTGGGCGCACTTCACCCTCTTGCAAAACCCTGAGCAGCTTTACTTGAAATGCAGGAGAGGTATCTGCAATTTCATCAAGAAACAGAACGCCTTTATCGGCCTGTTCAAACAAGCCTTTGCGGTTTTCTATGGCTCCGGTAAAGGCGCCTCGTTTGTGGCCAAACAGCTCGGACTCTAATAAGTCTTCAGGAATTGCACTACAGTTAACAGCGACAAACGGTTTACTCTTTCGTGTACTTGCCTGATGGATCGCTTTGGCAATGAGCTCCTTACCTGTTCCACTTTCACCCTGTATATAGACATTAATATCACTCTGCGCAACATGCATAACATCTTGGAGTAGCGCCTCTAGTTTTTGACTGTGACCAATAATGGAACGACGCCATTTTTTTGAGTTGACACTACTTGTGGAAGGCTTTAGAGCAATGGCTTTTTCAATTTGTTCCTGTAGTTCTTCGTGATCGATTGGCTTGGTAATAAAACCGAACACGCCTTGTTTAGTGGCTTGAACAGCCTCTTGAATCGTGCCATGCGCAGTCATAATAATGACTGGAAGCGTCGGCATCTTTTGATAAATTTTTTCAAACAGCTGTAACCCTGAAATCTCACCCATGCGCAAATCAGTTACCACGACTTGAGGGGAAAACACCGGAATTTTAGCTAGAGCTTCGGTCGCATTAGAGGCGGTTTCAACAACCAGATTTAGCGAGCTCAAGCGCATCGCCATCAGCTTCAAGAGGCTGCTATCATCATCAACAAGTAAAAGTTTTTCGCCATTAAACACGGCTTCTCGTCTGTTAATTGTCTGCTGGGCTGTCAACTTCGCCACCAATCCTTTTATTAATGGTTTTTTCTATCGCTTTCAGCTCTTGTATCTGCTGTTCCAGCAACGTATTTTGCTGCTTTAACTCATCGTGCTGCTGCTGAGTTTTTTTCAGTTTTCGGCTCAATGCTTTGGCTTTGTTATCTGCTTGGCTTAACAGCTGTTGCTCTTGCAATAGTCGCTGCCCCAACCAGGTCAAACTCTCACTCCACTTAGAACGTTTCTGTAGTTCCGTTAAAAACTGAGTTCTATCGGCCTTTCTTAAGCAGTTATCTTGTTTAGATGCATCCAGCGCCATTAACCAGCCAGCTTTCCAAGAACGGTGCTTACTATATTCTTGATTCAAATAATCACACGCTTGTTTTTTTTCTTTTCCCTTCAAGCGACTAAGCTTCTTATGCTGAAAAATCAATGTATCGGCATTCACAATAGCGTCTAAGTCTAGTAGCTGTCTATTTTTTTCATCGGGCTTCAAGTTCGCTATGTTATCGAGTAAAGCACAGCCTTGAAGAGCTGAGATAAAGACCAAGACAGAGACGAGTTTTAATTTTTTATTCATCACAACCATTTAATACTGATTCAATTTGCTGTTTATCTTATCGGAATCATCAAGCTAAAACGAGCACCAGGGTAATCTTCAGAAGGTGCAAGTAACTCAATGCTTCCATCTAGTTTTTCCACATAAAAACGCACAATGGCCAATCCTAGACCCGTGCCCTTCAAGGTAAATTTTTCCGAACGGTTTTCTTGAAAGAAGTCTTCAAAAATTTTCTCTCTCATACTCTCATCAATACCATCGCCCTGATCCTCTACTGAAAAAAACAGCTTACCACTCTCAACCTTAGCTGAGAGTGATATGGTTGATGCCTGCGGGGCGAACTTAATCGCATTTGATAAAAGGTTGCTCAAGATAATTTTTAATTTTTCTCGATCGGTTTCAACCGTTTGTTCAGACATGGCGATCTGCAACCGCAACTGTTTGCTGGCAAGCAAAAGCTTATACTCTTTCTCTAGGCTGGTCGCGAGTTTTAAAAGGCAAAACTCTGATACGCTTAGTTTTGATTGAATCGAGATCGCTTTTTGGTACTCCAAAAAATTTTCAATCAAATTAGTAATATTAAAATTACCCAGCTGAAGTAAATGCACAACCTCTCGTTGCTTGATATTCAAATCGCCAACAATTTCATCTGCCAACAAATCGACGCCCTCTTTTAAGGTTGCCAACGGCGTTTTTAACTCATGGGAAATGTTTCGAACAAAATGCTGTTTTTCATTCTCTAGATACCGAAGCTCAAGCCGCAGGTTCTCTACGTTATTGCCAAGTTCACGAATATCTTTTGGGCCAGCGCCAACAATTTGAGTTTGAAAATCTTCACTGACCAAACGACGAATACGGCCCGCCAAATGTTTTATTGGCAAAGTAATAAAACTCACAAAAAAGATACTTAATACCACAGCCACAAACCCAGCAAACAGCGCGATTGAAAAGGTTTCTTTAATCACCGTCTCTTCATAGGATTCAAGGTTTTCAATGTCTTTTATTTTCTGCTTTACACCAGACTGAATAAGACCTTCCAAAGCTAGGTTAAGTGCTTCAAATCCTTTCAGTTCCTCCTCAGAGAGTTTTTCTTTTAAAACAAACACCTTTTCATTAATGGTTTCAAAAAGAGCCGCCTCTTTGAGCTTTACGGTCTGCATATTTTTGAAAACACTTGGCGGAAGTGAATCAAATTCTGACACCGCCATCAACTCTCTAAATTGATCATGGTGCTGAACAAAGGCCTCTAGAAAGGGTTCCTCTTTTAGGACTTGAAACTGACGGATACTCCGCTCCATCGAATTCAGCCTTTCCAGCATTAAGCGACTATTTTCGGTAACCAGTACCGATTGATACAGCGTTGTTCGCTCTTGCTCTGCATATTCTTGCATTGAACTCAGTGCATAAGAAATGGCAAAAAAAAGCGGTAGGGAAACCAGTAAAAAACTTAACAGAACCCACTGATAAAGCGAGCCAATTAAATGAAAAGAAGAGGTAGATTTAAAACGAAAAGACATGTGTTTGTCACCCTAACAAGGCCGCTTTCAATAAAAACATGGCAACTGACAACAAGGTATCAATTTCTAATTGTGAAGCCCCGTAAAAAGCGGCTAATATCTTATCAAAAGCTTATAAGGATGACATTGGTTATAGCGGTGATCTAAGCTACTAATGAGCCAAGCTCAACAACAGCTTATATCCTTACTTATACCGTTCAAAGACAACACTCGCGTTGGTGCCGCCAAAACCAAAACTGTTACTCATAATGCGGTTAAGACCGGCATTATCGATACGCTCTCTCACAATAGGCATACCTTCACAAGCTTCATCTAACTCCTCAATATTTGCCGAAGCACAGATAAAGTCGTGTTTAAGCATCAACAAGCTGTAGATAAACTCATGTACCCCTGCCGCACCTAAAGAGTGGCCTGAAAGCGATTTAGTCGAGCTAATATGCGGTACCTTATCGCCAAACACTTCCTGAATCGCTGCGGATTCTTTAGTGTCACCAACCGGCGTAGAAGTTCCGTGTGGGTTGATATAGTCAACATCACCTTCAACAGTAGACAGTGCCATCTCCATACAACGAACCGCACCTTCACCAGAAGGGGCAACCATGTCGTAACCATCGGAGTTTGCACCGTAACCAGTGATCTCTGCATAAATCTTTGCACCACGCGCTAACGCATGGCCAAGTTCTTCAACGACCACCATACCGCCACCGCCGGCGATAACAAAACCGTCACGGTTTGCATCGTAAGCGCGAGAAGCTTTGTCAGGCGTGTCATTATATTTTGAAGACAGTGCACCCATCGCATCAAACATAACCGACATGGTCCAATCCAGCTCTTCACCACCACCGGCAAAAACAACATCCTGTTTACCCATTTGAATCTGTTCAACCGCTGTACCAATACAGTGTGCAGAAGTTGAACAAGCAGAACTGATCGAGTAGTTAATCCCTTTGATCTTGAAAGGCGTCGCCAAACAAGCTGAAACCGTTGAGCCCATAGTACGCGTTACCATATAAGGACCAACACGTTTAACACCACGCTCACGCGCAATTTCAACCGCCTGAGTGGAGTTAGAGTTAGAACCACCACCAGAACCGGCAATTAACCCTGTTCTCGGGTTAGACATCTGCTCTTCATCCAAACCGGAATCGGTAACAGCCTGCTGCATCGCAATATAAGAATAAGCTGCAGCGTCACCCATAAAACGTAGTTGTTTACGATCGATGTGATCTTTAAAATCTAGATTTTTTACTGCACCGTGTACCTGCGAACGCATTCCGTTCTCAGCGTATTCTGGGGCAAAAACAATTCCTGACTTACCTTCTCTAAGTGACTCTGTCACTTCTTCTGCATTATTTCCTAGACTAGAAACAATACCAATACCTGTAATTACAACTCTTCGCATCTTAGAACGCATCCGTGTTTGTGAATAGACCGACCTTTAAGTCACTCGCACTGTAGATTTCTCGACCATCTACAAATAGTTTTGCATCGCCAAGCCCCATGTAGAGTTTACGCTTGATTACACGCTTCATATCAATGACATACTCAACTTTTTTTGCGGTTGGCAGAACCTGACCATAGAATTTAACTTCACCTGAGCCCAATGCACGACCACGACCAGGACCACCAGTCCAACCTAAGAAAAAACCAATCAATTGCCACATAGCATCTAAACCAAGACATCCAGGCATCACAGGATCTTCGTTGAAGTGGCATTCAAAAAACCACAAATCTTTTGTTACATCTAGCTCTGCTTTAATTTGCCCTTTACCGTAGGCACCACCCTCTTCAGAAATATGCGTGATACGATCAAACATTAACATTGGTGGCAATGGTAATTGCGCATTTCCAGGACCAAAAAGTTCGCCTCGACCGCAGGCTAAAAGTTCTTCTTTGGTGTAACTAGATTGTTGTTCCATTAGGTTTACCAGTTTATTCAAAATATCCTGCATTATAACAGTTGGCTCAGGTACAGTACAATGCGAAAAACAAATACAAAAAAGCCCGCAACTCCAAGGAATTGCGGGCTTTCGGATAATGGTGCCGACATCAAGACTTGAACTTGAAACCTACTGATTACAAATCAGTTGCACTACCAATTGTGCTATGTCGGCGAAGATGCGCGTATTATAAGGTTTCGATAAAAGCTGTCAACCGTTTTTTACTGTTTTTTTACACTTTCCTCATAGAACATCATTCCCTGCAGAACAAGGTCAGGAACCAGCTCAGATTCAACATCCAATAATGGCTGTAAGGATTGCGCTTCACCGCCGGTTAGAAATACATCAAAAGGTGTATTTAACTGATGTGAAAGATCTGAAAGAAGATGGTTAATAAACGCAGCGGTCATGTATAGAGTTCCACCAAGAATTGCTGATGAAGTGTTCGTTGCAAGAGCTTCAAGAGCATCAACTTCTGACGACAGGTCTGAACCATTATAATCCGCTAAATCCGCAGTGTTAGCTGCTAATGATTTGCGCATTGTATAGAGTCCTGGAACAATAAAACCACCTTTATGTTGATTTTCGATAACGGCATCCACAGTCATCGCTGTACCAGCATCTATCACGATAAAGGCTCCACCACTAATCTCTAATGCTCCAAGCATTGCAAACCATCGATCATCACCCAGTGTAGAAAAGTCTCTATAACCACTAATCAACCCGCAACACTGTTTTTGTGCTGTTAGTTGGTATGGGAGGATTTGCCACTCTTCTTGAATCAATGACTTCAACTCATCGACATGCTCAGCATTGGCAACGGAAGAAAAAAATACTTCCTTTGGAGGATTATTTAATTCTAAAGCACCCAGCCCCGATTCGATGACTGAATCTATTTTTAGTGGGTCATGAATCTCATAAAAACCGCTTTCTACTGTCGTCCACTTAATGAAACTATTGCCAATATCTAAAAAAACTTTACTCATCTATTTTGCTCTAACTGAGATCTGTGCCGATCTGAAATTCACTAAACTGCCATCTACTTCTAGTAAAAGCTCTCCATTCGGAGTAACTCCTTTGTATACTGCATCAAAGTGCAGGCCGCTATCATACACAACAACCTGTTGATCATAGGTGAAATAATCTAGTTTTTTATAGAGTTCTAGCCATTCTATAGTCTTGTTAGAAAAGAAATTATTAAAACTTGAATGGATTGTGTCAGTCAATAAGACTACCAAGTCCTCGTGACTAATTTTAGAAGTAAGAAATCCTGTATTAGCTTGGATTTGTTGTTCTATATTTAGCTTGATAGATGAAAAGTTAATTCCAAGTCCAATTACATAGGAAATTGATTCTTGTGATTGATTACAGATTTCGACAAGCAGGCCTGCTACTTTTTTGTCACTAACATAGAGATCATTTGGCCATTTTATGCAGATAGACTCACTACAAACACTATTAAGAACACTGGCAAGCCTCAAACCCAAATACTGGGCAAACCCCTGTATCTGTAAAGATCTTACTGGCAACTTTTTTAAATAGCTAAAGGTTAGAGAGTCTTTATTAGATAACCATTTACTGCCTCGCTGTCCATAACCTGCCGTCTGTTCATTTGTAATACAGAATGACAAAGAGTCAATTTCACAACGTTTTATCAAGAACCCACTGGTTGAATCTATGCTCTCGAAAGCATGAAAACCTACATCTGATAATGCTTGACTAAATTTTAATTGCAATAATTTTAGATCCAATGCCATAAATTACTCTAACGTTTATATTGATGTTCATTATTGTTACAGAAGAATTGAAAAATTTCAGGCAATAAAAAAGCCCCGTAA
>DBOI01000013.1:37109-42943 GCA_002299245.1 Hydrogenovibrio sp. UBA650 | reverse complement strand
GTGTTTCATTAGCTTCAGCGGCCGACTCGGCTTTTTTTGCTTGAGCACGTTTCTTTGCAGCGGCTATCGCCGCAGCTTTAGGGTCTTTTGACGTTGCCGTGTCCACTTCGGTTGCGCTATCAGCAGACTCAGAATTTTTATCCTGAGCACGTTTCTTTGCCGCAGCCATTGCTGCGGCCTTCGCAGCTGCAGCTTTAGCAGCGCCTTGGCTTTTTGCCTTGGTGGTTGGCATGGTTTCGTTATTGGCAGCTTTTTGCGCCGCTTCAATGGCTTTTCTGCGTGCGGCGGGTATTGCTTTGTTAGAATCTGCCTTGCCCGCTGAAGCTCTTTTGGCTGCGGCGGCTCTAGCGGCCGCAGCCGCAGCGGAAGCTTTAGAAGATTTTGGTTTATCGTTGGACTCAGCAATAGGTTTTTGGGTTGAGCTTCCTGCTTGTTTTTTAACGGCTTCTTTTTTGGCTCTGAGCTTAGCTTCTCGTTCCTGTTGTTCTCGTTCAATACGAGCCAATTTAAACTCGTGGCGTTGTTTAGCTAATTCAACCGCTTTTTCTTCAGCTTTAATCTCTTTGATCTCTGATTTAGCATTGCGGTAGTACTGTACCAGAGGGATGTTGCTGGGACAGACATAGCTGCAACAGCCACACTCAATGCAGTCAAACAGGTTTAGTTTTTCGACTTTATCAAATTCACGACCCTGGCTATGCCAGTACATCTGTTGCGGCAGTAGATTGATAGGGCAGGCATCCATACAGGCTCCGCAGCGTATACAGGGCATCTGCATTTCTACAGGTTGTGGTGGATTAACCAAAATACAGTTAGTGGTTTTTATTACCGGAACTTGATGGTCATGCACTGCAAAACCCATCATAGGTCCACCCATTACCAGAGGGTAGTTGAGCTTAGTTTTTGGTTTGGCAAGATTAGCGAGTTCAATAAATGGAGTCCCGATCAGAGCGGGAATATTGAAAGGTTTATCCAGTCCTAACCCGGTAACACTTACCATTCTTGAGGTTAAGGGCTCACCAAATCGAACTGCCTTATAGATTGAGGCAAAGGTTGCAACATTCATCATCAACAAGCCCAAATCTACCGCATGAGCTTTATATGGAATTTCAATACCAGTGAGTTCCTTGGTAAGCTGTTTTTGGCCTCCCATCGGATAGACAGTTTGAACTGCTTGAACTTCTACAATGGTGTCCCGCGCCGCTTTTTTTATTGCTCGAATAGCAGAGGGCTTATTCGTCTCTATTCCGCAGATGATTTTTTCCGAACCGAGAACCTCAGCGGTGATCAATGCGCCTTGGACGATTTGCTCTGCCTCGGTTTGCATTAGAAGATCGTCGCAGCTTATAAATGGCTCACATTCGGCGCCATTAACCAGAAGAGTGTGAATTTTACCGGCCTCATTTGGTAGTTTGGCATAGGTCGGAAAGCCTGCTCCACCCATACCAACAATACCTGCACGAAGGATAATCTCTTTTAATTCTGCTGGAGAGGTCGGGTTCTCACCGGAGACTTCAAGGACATTGTCAATTGCATCGTGTCTTTGGTCTGGTTGAAGCACAATTGATAAATCTTGCAGGCCAGAAGGGTGTGGCAGGGTGCGAGGTTCAATTGCAATGATTTCCCCTGAGGTTGGAGCATGAATAGGCACTACGAGGTTCGTTTTAGCATCTTTACTTGAGCGTGCAATGAGTTGGTTCTTTTTAACTTTTTCGCCAACAGAAACTAAGACCTCTGCTTTTAAGCCTACTTGCTGTTGCAGTGGCAGAATAAGGCGTTGCGGAATGTAAAGATCGTGGACCGGCTGGTTGGATGAGATCTCTTTATGATAATTTGGAAAAACGCCACCATTGAAACTGTGCAGCCAGCGTTTTGCCTGCGGATAAATAGGCGCAATTTTATTGATGATGCTCTCAACCAGGGTGCTCATGCAGCATCCCCTTCAGTCTTTGACGCGGCGAGTGGATAGACCCCGGGTTCAGGCCATTTCCAGTTGCGCATTGTCAGTGGAACAGGTTGCATATCAATACAGTCAACCGGGCACACTGGTACACATTTTTCGCAGCCGGTACACTCTTTTTCAATTACGGTGTGCATAAGTTTTGTGGCGCCTAGAATGGCGTCAACAGGGCATTCGCGAATACAGAGGGTACAGCCAATACAGAGATCTTCATTAATATGAGCGAGTTCTTTAGGTTTGTTGTCATCGACAACTTCATCCATCTCTTTGGGTTCGAGGCCTGTTATTTCTGAAATTTGTAACATGACCTCATTGCCACCGGGAATGCAGAGGTTGACTTCAGACCCCCCTTCAGCGAGTGCATCTGCGTAGGGGCGACATCCGGGATAACCGCATTGACCGCACTGGGTCTGCGGCAGAATTTTATCGATTTGATCAGCCACAGGGTTGCCTTCGATCTGGAATCGAATAGAGGCGTAACCCAGCAAAAGTCCGAACAGAATTGCCAGGCCAATGAATATCAGAATTGCTTCAAGCATCCATTATCCTCATGACAGTTATCAAACCAATCCGCCAAAGCCCATAAAAGCCATGGACATCAATCCGGCAGTGATTAATGCAATTGGAGCACCTTTAAAGGGACCCGGTACATCAGCTACTTCGATGCGCTCCCGCAATGCCGCAAACAAAACCATAACCAGAGTAAATCCAACCGCTGCCCCAAATCCGTAAACCGCAGAAGCGATAAAATCATTTTTTTCGCCGACGTTTAGCAGAGCTACCCCAAGAACAGCACAGTTGGTAGTAATCAGCGGCAGATAGATTCCCAAAACCTGATACAGTGCTGGACTGGTTTTGTGTATAGCCATCTCGGTAAATCCAACCACTGCAGCAATCGCCAAAATAAACGCTATGGTTTGCAGGTATTGCAGACCAAAGGGCTCAAGCAAATAGTTGTATATCAGATAGCTCAATACCGATGATAAAGTCAGAACAAATGTGGTTGCCAACCCCATTCCAAGCGCCTGATCTGTTTTCTTTGAGACCCCCATAAATGGACATAGTCCCAAAAATTTGACCAAGACGAAGTTATTGACCAACACTGTACTGATTAAAATCAGAATGTACTCTTGCATTAAATTTGCACTGCCTTTTTAGCCTGGTGTTAAGTTGTATTCGTTTGCGACTTATGTCCTTATAAAATTATTTTACCCGCATGCCTGGTTGTGCTCCTTGATCTGGGCTAAGAATATATAAATCTTCTCCTCCAGGACCAGCTGCAAGAACCATTCCTTCCGATACTCCAAAACGCATTTTGCGCGGTGCCAAGTTGGCGACCATTACGGTCTGCTTACCGATCAATTGCTCTGGTTCGTATGCTGACTTAATTCCGGCAAATACCTGACGCTGTTCTAAGCCAATATCAAGGGTCAGCTTCAAAAGTTTGTTAGCTTCAGGAACCGCTTCGGCATTAATAATCTTGGCAATCCTTAAGTCGATTTTAGCAAAGTCGTCAATTGTGATCTGCTCTGCAATAGGTTCAAGTTCGCCTGCAACTAGCTGTTTTTTGACAGGCTTTTTATCACCTTTCTTTCCATCCGGCGCTGTGGAGCCAGCTTTAGCCAAAGATTCCGCAGAAGCTTCAACCATCTTTTCGATAGCCGGCATTTCAAGTCTTGTCATCAGAGCTTTGAACTTGTTGATTTCATGACCCAGGAGTGGTTGCTGGATATCGTCCCAATTCCAGCTTTCCAGGTTGAGGAAGCTCTTAGCTTTATCAGCTGTTTCTGGTATAACTGGAGCTAGATAACTCATCAATACACGGAATAGGTTGATACCAACACTGACCGATTCGTGCAGTTCGGCTTCCTTACCTTCCTCTTTAGCCAGAACCCATGGAGCGGTTTCAGCTATATATTCGTTAGCCTTGTCGGCCAGCGCCATGATTTCACGCATTGCATGGCCGTATTCACGCTTCTCATAAAGCTCGGCGATCATCTCTGATTCATGAGTGAAGCTATCGTAAAGTGCTTGGGCAGAATCAGATAGTTCGCTAGCGAGTTTACCGTCGAATTTTTTCACTACAAACCCGGCGCAACGACTGGCAATATTGACGACTTTGCCAACCAGGTCAGAGTTAACACGCTGAGCAAAGTCTTCCAGGTTGAGATCGATATCATCGATACGACTGCTCAGTTTGGCTGCAAAATAGTAGCGTAGATACTCCGGGTTTAAGTGCTCCAAATAGGTTTTTGCCATAATGAAGGTACCACGCGATTTAGACATCTTTTGGCCATCAACAGTGAGGAATCCATGTGCATAGACGGCATCAGGTGTACGGAAACCTGCGCCCGACAACATCGCTGGCCAGAACAGGGCGTGGAAGTTGATAATGTCTTTACCAATGAAATGGTAGAGTTCTGCTTCCGAGTCCTGCTGCCAGTACTCATCGAAGTTGATGCCGTGTTTATCGCAGTAGGCTTTGAAGCTCGACATATAGCCAATCGGAGCATCTAGCCAGACATAGAAAAACTTGTCCTTTTCACCAGGGATTTCAAAACCAAAATAAGGTGCATCGCGAGAGATATCCCAGCCGCGTAGGCCTGTGCTTAACCATTCGTCAAGTTTGTTGGCAATTTCCGGTTGCAAGTGACCGGCACGGGTCCAATCCTTAAGCATTTCTTCAAACTGTCCAAGTTCAAAGAACAGGTGGTCAGAATCTTTTTCAATCGGTGTTGCCCCGGAAATCGCTGATTTAGGGTTAATCAAATCGGTTGGACTGTAGGTCTCACCACAAACTTCACAGTTGTCTCCGTATTGGTCTTCGGCATCACACTTTGGACAAGTTCCCTTAACAAAACGATCAGGTAAGAACATCTCTTTTTCAGGATCATAAGCTTGGGTAACGCTCTTTCTAGAGATATAACCCTTGTCTTTGAGTTGAGTGTAGATGTACTCAGCCAACTCTTTGTTTTCAGAAGAGTTGGTGCTGTGGTAGTGGTCAAATGCAACATTAAAACCGGCAAAGTCAGCCTGATGCTCTTGCGAAGATTTAGCGATCAGCTCTTCAGGAGTAATGCCTTCAGCCTGTGCTCGTAACATAATTGGGGTACCATGCGCATCGTCTGCACAGACATAGGTACAGTCATGTCCACGCATCTTTTGAAAACGGGTCCAGATATCTGTTTGGATATACTCAACCAGGTGGCCAAGGTGAATTGGTCCATTGGCATAAGGCAGTGCGCTGGTGACAAGAATTTTTCTTTTGTTTTGTGCCGATTGTGACATTTTTAATTCCGATTTTTCATAATCTAGACTAGTCAACACTGAATGGTTTAAGGCTAATTCAGAGGTGACTAAATTAATTCAGTTTTAAAAGGGTATAGTTAGGCCGATATTATAGTGTTTTTTGAGCTTAAATAATATGGCTGATTGGCCTGTTTTTTCAGGGTTTTAGAGCTGTTTACTAAATGATCTAAAAAAACAAAATTTATCTCTTGGTTGGAGTGGCATGGTAGTTTAGGATAATACCCATAAAAATTCAGTTCTTAAATCAGAAAACGCTAACTGTTGTGGAGAGTTGTTCTACTATGAAATACTCGATAAATAAGGCAAAAAACAAGGTTTCCATTATTTTGGATAGTAGTTTTGACGTTAGTCATTATGAGCAGTTTAAAGCGATTTGTAATGAGCACAATCAAGCAGATGTTGGCTTTTCCATTGACTTCAGAAAAACTGAATACCTTGATAGTTCCGCACTTGGTATGTTGTTGTTACTTAGAGAGCAGACCGAGGGGGATAAAAGTCGGGTTACATTGGAAAATGTCGGCGAATCTGCTTTGAAAATTCTTAAGATTGCCCATTTTCATCAGTT
>DBOI01000013.1:0-36779 GCA_002299245.1 Hydrogenovibrio sp. UBA650 | reverse complement strand
ATCAGTTTGAAACACCACTAGTTGTTCTGAATCTCGATTTTGGGGAATAGATTCGCATAATTTCGTTTTTTAATCCCTATTTGAGCACTTACAGAGTGAGCTATTTGACGGTATTTTTGTGCAATTTCACTGCTCGGATCGGAGGTCACAGTCGGCTTACCTGCATCGGCTTCTTCACGAATTCGTCTATCCAGCGGCATGGCACCCAAGAATTTTACCTTGTATTGTTTAGCCATCAGCTCTCCGCCTCGAGCGCCAAAAATAGCCTCTTCATGGCCACATTTACTGCAGATATGAGTGCTCATGTTTTCAATGATACCAAGCACTGGGATCTCAACTTTTTCAAACATTTTTAGGCCTTTCTTAGCATCGATTAGAGAGACCTGTTGTGGTGTCGTGACAATAATTGCGCCGGTTACAGGGATTTGTTGCGACAGTGTTAGTTGGACATCACCAGTACCAGGAGGCAGGTCGATAATCAGAAAGTCGAGGTTGTCCCAGTTAGTTTCATTGAGAAGCTGGGTCAAGGTTTGGGTAACAATTGGGCCGCGCCAGACCATTGGAGAATCTTCCTCAATTAAAGCGCCGATAGACATGGCCTGCAGGCCGTAGGCTTGCAGAGGTAACATGCTTTTACCATCTTCAGATTGTGGTTTTTCGTGTATGTCGAGCATGGTAGGGATGCTTGGGCCATAGATGTCAGCATCTAAAATACCAACTCGAGCCCCTTCCTGCTGAAGCGCTAGCGCTAGGTTGACTGCTGTAGTTGACTTGCCAACTCCGCCTTTACCAGAGGCCACTGCAATAATGTTTTTAATATTGGGCATTGGGTTGATGTTTTTTTGCGCATCGTGAGTAACCACCTTGGTTGAAAACTCAATTTTGATCTGGTCAACTTCATCAATCTGACTAAGTTCGTTGATAAGGTTCTGTTCGATGGCAGGCCATAGGCTTTTGCAAGGGTAAGGCATGTCGATATTTAATGAGAGCAGAGCCTTCTTTAACTGCATGCTTGAAACCGCTTTGAGCTCGCTAAGGTTTTGACCTGAAGTCGGGTCTTTGCAAAGCTTCAGTTTTTCCGTTATCTGCTGCTTTAATTCGTCAGATATGCCGTTGCCGAAAAGAGAGGTTAGAATCCCCATTGTTAGCCCTTTAAATATCAATCTTTATTTTATATACAGAGTATTTTAGCAGTTTAATGCGGTATTAAAAATCTGCTCTTAGTATGAAGTAATCTTGAACTGCGATTAATGCCTAAATTTGACTGGCTTAAAATCCCATAGAATTTTACGGCAGTTATTCAGGGCCTTACTAACTGAGGGTGTTATAATTTGCTGCCACTAAAAACATTATTATCTACTCTAAAATGAACGATTCGCTTTCCGATCAAATCAGAACCCCTATCCAGCAGTTGCCGAGCTACTTAGCAGATCAGATCGCCGCCGGAGAGGTGGTTGAACGCCCAGCTTCGGTGGTTAAAGAGCTGTTAGAAAATGCCCTTGATTCAGGTGCCGATCAAATTGAAATTGAGATTGAAGAGGGTGGGCAAAAATCAATTACTGTTAACGATAATGGTTTAGGTATCCCTCAACAAGAATTGATTTTAGCAGTGAGCAGGCATGCTACCAGTAAGATAACAACTGGTGCAGACCTAGCTGCTGTAGCAAGTTTGGGATTTCGAGGCGAGGCTTTGGCCAGTATCAGCTCTGTTTCGCGTTTTCAGATTGTCAGTAAGTATCGTGATGAACAGTCAGCTTGGTCACTTTCTGCAGAAGGTGAAGGTAATTGGAGTGAGTTGAAACCAGCTGCCGGAAAAGTCGGTACAAGAGTTGTTGTTAAAGATCTGTTTTTTAATACTCCAGCGCGAAAAAAGTTTTTGAGTTCGGTGCGAACCGAATTCTCACATATAGACCAGTTGGTTAAACGAATGATGTTAAGTCGTCCGGATGTCAGCTTTAAACTGGTCCATAATCAAAAAGTGGTTCGCCAGGTATCAGCGGTTAAGGATGAAATCAGTCAGAAAAAACGCCTAACTCATTTAATGGGTGTTGAGTTTGTAGCTCAGTCTTTGGTCGTTGAGTATCAAACTCAGGATATTAGCCTGACTGGTTGGGTAGGGCTACCAACTTTTAACCGCAGCCAGGCAGATATGCAGTACATCTTTGTAAATGGCCGAATTGTTCGAGATCGTTTGTTGTCCTATGCCATTAAACAGGCCTATGCCGATGTTATCTATCATGGGCGTCAGCCAGCTTATGTCATATTTATAGAGATTCCACACGATATGGTTGATGTCAATGTGCATCCTGCCAAATATGAAGTGCGTTTTGCTAATGGTCGTTGGATCTATGACTTTTTACGTCGCAGTATTCGTGATGCGGTGGCTAAGCCTGTCGTTTCTGAAACCGGTACAGGTAAAGTTGAACAGCCTTTAGAGAGTGGCCAAAGTTTGCATGCAAGCTTGAATTATCAAGCTGGACGAAATTTTGAAACGGCGACTCAAGAAGCATTGGCTTTCCAATCGCCTAGTCTGAATGTTAAACAGCAAACGGTAAATTACCAGGCCTCATTAAATTCTGCAGCTGGTACAAATGCAATGCTGACGGAGATTATTCAACAACGCCGTTCTGGTGAAGAAATCTCTAGCAATCATGCTTCCGATGAGCCAGATGCTCCACTGCTAGGGTTTGCAAAAGTACAGATTCACGGAGTCTTTATTTTGGCTGAAAACCAGCAAGGCTTGGTTTTGGTGGATATGCATGCTGCTCATGAGCGTGTGGTTTATGAACGCTTTAAAACTCAGTGGCAAGATCAGCAGTTAATTAGCCAGCCTTTGTTAGTACCTATGGCAATGACACTGGAACAGTCGCAAATAGCGGTTTGGCAGAGGCATCAATCACTATTTGAAAAACTTGGTTTTGAACTGGAAGAGCTAGGGCCTGAACAGTTGAAAGTGACCGCTGTGCCTGCATTGCTGGCTAAAAGTGATTTGGTTCAATTAATTAATGATATGTTGGCAGATTTAGCTGTTACTGGACAGACGCAACTGGTAGAGGAGTCGATTAATCGAGTACTCTCCACTATGGCTTGTCATGGCTCTGTCAGAGCAAATCGTCAACTTACTATTGCTGAAATGAATGCTCTGCTGCGTGAAATGGAGCAGACTGAGCGTTCTGATCAATGCAATCACGGTCGGCCAACATGGGTGCAACTTTCTATACAGCAACTTGATGGTTTGTTTATGCGCGGTAAATAGATGAGCTTGATTTCTAAACTTATCGATAAACGTATTTGTCTTGCGATTATGGGGCCGACAGCCTCAGGAAAAAGTCAGCTCTCTATGGCTTTGGCTAATGAACTGCCGATAGAAATTATCAGTGTTGATTCTGCACTGATATATAAACAGATGGATATTGGTACTGCCAAGCCTTCTGATAGTGAACTTGAAGCTGTACCACATCACTTAATAAACACCCATGATGCTGCCGAGAGTTATTCTGCGTCTGAATTTGTTGAAGATGTAAAACGGATTGCTGAAGAAGTATTTCTGCGTGATAAGATCCCGGTCTTGGTTGGCGGCACCATGATGTATTTTAATGCCTTGCAGAAAGGGATGTCTGATTTGCCGTCTGCTGATGAAAAGGTGCGTGCAAAGTGGCAGCAGATTTGGCAAGCTTCTCCGCAAGCTCTTCATGCAAAACTAACTGAAGTTGATCCGGAATCTGCCGGCCGGATTCACCCTAATGATCCACAGCGATTAGTTAGAGCCTTGGAGGTCTATGAACTAACTGGTAAAACCCTAACCGAATTTCGCCGTCAGCCAAAGCGAGGCCTGCCAAATTTTAATCTGCTAAAGATTGCGCTCATTCCTGAAGACCGCTCCACGTTACACAGGCAAATTGAAACTCGTTTTCTGCAAATGGTCGATCAAGGATTTTTGAATGAGGTCAAGCAGCTGATGCAGAGGGGTGACCTGGATGTTGAAATGACCTCGATGCGCAGCGTTGGTTACAGGCAAGCCTGGATGTTTTTAGAGGGTGAATATGACTATCAAATGTTTATTGATAAAGCTGTAGTTGCCACCCGGCAGCTGGCAAAAAGGCAACTTACCTGGTTGCGCAAAGAAGATAATGTGCTGGTAATAGACCCTTATAGTAGTGATCTTTCCGAGAGAGTTGAGCTTTGTCTTGAACTGCTGAAAAGCCAGCTTTGAAAGCCTTCATCTGCGTTTTGTTGCTTTAGAAGCGAGTTCTAGATTGCGCTGATAGGTAATAAAACCCACGGTTTTGAAAAAATGGTGTAGATATTCTATATGCGTGTGGTATGCTTTTCGCTATGTTTCCATTTAGTGGAGACAAGTTTATATGCTTAGTTGACTGTTTTGGTTCAAGGTAATAAATTGAACAGATCAGATGGGCTACAAAAATTTCCATCAAGAACAATAACAACAGAGAACAATAACAATAGGAAATAAAATCAATGGAGAATAAGAAAGTGGCTAAAGCAATGCCAATTCAGGACCCATATTTAAATGCTCTGAGAAAAGAGCGTATTAGCGTTTCAATTTATTTGGTAAACGGCGTTAAGCTTCAGGGAAAAGTGGATTCCTTTGATCAATTTGTTGTCTTATTGCGCAGCAATGTCACTCAAATGGTCTATAAACATGCCATTTCTACAATTGTACCTATGCGTGATCCAAAAGCCTATGAAACAGAATCTTTAGAATCTGAATAGATATTTACTCTTAGTCATTCTCTGCATATATTAGTTGTATGCAGAGTTGAGCAATTTTCGCATCCGTGCTGAATGCCAGTATCTTGACCTATGCCCTGTCATTTTTAAATACCTAGAAGTCTTGATTGATTCAACTTCAATACCTGATCGTTCCCAATTAACAGAGTTTATATTTTTAAACTTGTAATCCTTTAGGCGTTATACACATATAAATGGAACTGTTTGACCGACTGCAAAGGCAAGAACTAGAACGAGCTGTTCTGGTTCATGTCGATTTTCAAAATGAAGCTGACCGTGAAGAGCTTGATGAGTTCTATGAACTGGTCGATTCAGCAGGTGCAGAAATATGTACCTTATTAACAACCAAACGTCATCATCCTGACCCCAAATATTTCGTCGGTAAAGGTAAGGCAGAAGAGATTAAACAGTCGGTTTCAGCTTATGAAGCCGATGTAGTGATTATCAATCATGCGCTCTCTCCAGCCCAGGAACGCAATATTTCTGAATTGACAGGTTGTCAGGTGCTGGATAGAGTTGGTTTGATTTTGGATATCTTTGCGCAGCGAGCGCGTTCTCACGAGGGTAAGCTTCAAGTAGAGCTTGCCCAGCTTAAGCGAATGGCGACTCGCCTGGTCAAGGGGTGGACTCACCTAGATAGGCAAGGCGGTATTGGTGCGCGAGGGCCAGGTGAAACACAGCTAGAAACCGATAGACGATTAGTTCAGGGGCGAATCAAACAGCTTGAAGCCAAAATTGAGAAAGTTCGCAAGCAGCGTGATTTGGGACGACGTTCGCGTAAGCGATCGGAACTGCCAACCATAACTATAGTTGGCTATACAAACGCCGGCAAATCGACACTTTTTAATCATATGACGGCAGCTGGAGTCTACGCTGAAGATCGATTGTTTGCCACTCTGGACTCTACCTTAAGAAGGGTTCACCTACCCGGAGCAGGGCCTGTAATATTTGCCGATACAGTTGGCTTTATACGCCATATTCCACATGATCTCGTTACCGCTTTTCGTTCAACTCTAGAAGAGACGAGTGAAGCCAGTCTGTTAATACATCTGGTGGATTCGGCCGATATTCATCGCGAGGAAAAAATTGCTGATGTCTATGAGGTGATTGAGGAAGTTGGCGCTACAGATGTACCTCAACTCGTGGTTTTTAATAAAATCGATTTGCTGGAACCAGCAGTAGAACCGAAAATTGATTATGATGATAATGGTGTTGCTCAGAGAGTTTGGGTTTCGGCCCAGAATGATTTAGGAATTGAGCTGCTTATGGATGCAGTTGGCTCTTTTTTTAAAGGTATTTACCATGAAGTTGAATTGGTTTTAGATGTGACTGCAGGTAAGAAGAGAGCCCAACTGTATGAGTTGGGGACTATTCTTTATGAAGGTTTTGACGAGTCAGGAAACAGCCTTTTTACCATGAAGCTGACCGATCATGAATGGCAAATGATTAAAGCTTGGCCAGAACTAATTAGGGCCAAGTTAATTGAGTGACTATGTTTCAAAAACTAAATTAGTTCTCAACTATGTGAATAAATAGATTTCTTTTCGGATAAATTTTTTTAATTAGGTGACTTTTTACTTTAATATCTCTAAAATATCCGGATAGTTTTTTGTCTTCATCAGGCTGGTAAAGTTTGGTTGAGAATAAATTAAATAAAATGCTAAAACAGGCATGGAGAAAATGAATGGCTTGGAATGAACCAGGTAAATCAGGGCAAGATCCGTGGGGAAACTCCGGTGGCAATGGCGGTGGTGATAACAAACCTCCAAGAAAATCTAACCAAGATGATATTGATGCCCTGCTAAAAAAAGCACAGGACATTTTTGGCGGTGCTGGTAATAAATTTGGCAATGGCAGAAGCGGTATTGGCGGAGTAGGCGGCAGTGTTATTTTTTTAGTCGCGCTTGTAATTTGGGGGCTCACTGGGTTCTACCAGGTACAAGAAGCTGAAAGAGGTGTCGTCACAAGGTTTGGTGCCTTCACTGAACAAACCGGTCCAGGTCTTAATTGGCATATACCTTACCCAATTGAACAGGTTAGAGTTGTTAATGTTACCGCGATCAACGAAATTGAATTAGGTTTCAGAAAAGATCGTCGCGAGCAGTCAGTTGATGTATTGAACGAATCTCTCATGCTGACAGAAGATGAAAATATCATTAACATGAAAATGACGGTTCAGTACCAGATTGTAAATGCTAAAGAGTTCTTGTTTGAAGATACTAATCCAATTCTGACTTTGAAATCAGTAACTGAGAGTGCTTTGAGAGAAGTTGTTGGTCAATCAACCATGGATTTCATTTTTGAAGGTGGCCGTGATGATGTTGCTATCCGAGTTAAAGATTTAATTCAGCAAAGAATGGATGAGTACAAAACGGGTCTAATCGTAACCAGTGTTAACATGCAGGATGCGCAGCCACCTGAACAGGTTCAATCAGCTTTTAGTGATGTTGTTAAGGCTCGTGAGGATAGAGAGCGTTTAATCAATGAAGCTGAGGCTTATGCCAACGACATTCTTCCTAAGGCACGTGGTCAAGCTGCTCGTGAACTTGAAGAAGCCAGTGCTTATCACGATCGAGTTATTGCTCAGGCAGAGGGTGAATCGGCGCGTTTTACAAGTATTGTAAAAGAGTACCAACAAGCGCCGGAAGTTACCCGTAAACGTCTTTATATTGATGCGGTTTCATCTGTATTAGGCAAAACCAGTAAGGTCTTTGTTGGATCCGAGAGTGGAAATAACCTGCTATATCTTCCGTTAGACAAGATGGTAAGCCAGGGGCAGGGAACAGTTCCGTTCAGACTAGAGATGCCTGCACAACAGACTTCATCTAATGCCGCTAATAGTGCGAATAGATCAAATAACAGTGGAAATTCACAGCGACCAAATATTCGTGAATATCTAAGAAATAGGGAGCTACGATAATGAAGCAGTTAGGTATGATTTTTATCGCAGCTGTGCTGTTTGTTGTGAGCCAGTCTTTGTACAAGGTTAATGAGTGGGAAACCGGTATGCTTTTCAGGTTTGGTGAAGTCGTTGAATCAGGTATTGAACCTGGACTGCATCTCAAAATGCCGGTGGTGAACAATGTAAGAGCTTTCGATACTCGTTTGCAGACACTAGATGCTCCACCTGAAAGATACCTGACAAGTGAGAAGAAAAACTTGATTGTGGACTCATTTGTTAAGTGGCGTATCGTTGATGTTGAGAAGTTTTTTACGACGACTAGTGGAGACTATATTGGGGCTGGAAATCGCCTTGGTCAGATTATCAAAGATGGTCTGAGAAATGAATTCGGTAACCGTACGGTTAAAGAAGTTATCTCTGCTGAGCGTGTTGAAATTGCTGCAACCGTAAAGTCGATCACTAAAGACAAGGTTTCTGAGTTTGGTATTGAAATCGAAGATGTTCGAATCAAGCGCATTGATCTAGCACAAGATATCAGTGATTCTGTTTACCGTCGTATGGAAGCAGAGCGTAATCGTGTCGCCAAAGACCTGCGTTCAAAAGGTTCTGAGGCGGCTGAGAAGATTCGAGCTGATGCAGATCGTCAGAAAGTTGTTATTCTTGCCGACGCTTATCGTGAAGCTGAGATCCTTCGAGGTAAAGGTGATGCGACGGCAGCAGACATCTATGCCAAGGCTTACAACCAGGATTCTGAGTTCTATGCCTTCTATCACAGCATTAACTCATATCAGAATGCCTTTAGAGATAAGTCTGATGTATTGTTAGTTGACCCTAAAGCGGACTTCTTCCAGTACTTCAATGAATCTGAAAAGAAATAATCAAATTTGGTAATTAAATAGTTAAGGTGGGGTAACCCACCTTTTTTATGGACGGAATATAGAAGTCTCTTTATGTTAGAAACGACTCTACTAGCGGCAGTTGCTCTGGTTTTTATTTTAGAAGGCCTGCTACCGTTTGTGTTTCCAAAGTTCTGGCGAAAGATGATGTCCGAAGCGGTAAAGCTCTCTGAGCGAGAGTTGAGGTTGATGGGGCTGTTCTCGATTATAGTCGGGTTGCTGATATTGTTCTTTTTTTCCGACTAGCCAGTAGCACGAATTTTTCATAAAAACGTTTCAAATCTGGAGTTTTCATGAATTATTCGCACTAGAGTTGATTTATAATAGTTCGTCCAATTTAAACATTAAACAAGAAGTTTCCTAATGCAACAGTCTACCTGGTTCACTCCAGAGGGGTTAGAAGACCTCCTTCCTCCACAGGCCGAAAAGCTTGAACACTATCGTCGTCAACTGATTGATGGCTTTAATTTAGCTGGATTTGATCTGGTTCTACCACCGATCGCTGAGTTTACAGACTCTCTGTTAACAGGAACAGCAGGGCATATGGCTGTTGATACCTGTCGCTTCACTGATCAGGAAACAGGGCGCATGATGGGCGTTCGTGCTGATATGACGCCTCAGGTTGCGCGTATTGTCAGCAATCGCCTTAAAGCTAAAGGCTCTATTTCACGTCTGTGTTATGTCGGTGAAGTTTTGAAAACCCGTAATAACAAGGCAAGAGGTTCTCGCAGTCCGATTCAGGTAGGTGCGGAGATCTATGGTCACGAAGGTGTGGAGAGTGATCTGGAGATTATTGAACTAGTGCTTGATAGCATGCAGGCTCTTGGACTCAAAGATATAAAACTCAACCTCGGTCAGATCAAAATTGTCAGTGAGTTAATGCAGGCAGCTGATTTCGATCAGACTCAGCAAAATAGAATGATCGACATTCTCGAGCGTAAAGCGGTTCCTGAGTACCAAGAATTTGTTTCTCAGCTTGAAGTTAGTGAAGTTTTAAAAGCTAAGTTTGCCATTCTAATGAAGTTGAGTGGTGATGCAAACCAAGTGATTACTGAGGTTAAAAAGCATCTGCTTGGAATCAGCACTGACCTAGATTCTGCTATTGATAAAGTTGAATCAATTATCAATGCCGTGTCTGAATCTCACAGCCTACCAATTCATCTTGATGTTGCAGATATGCGAGGTTACCAATACCACACAGGTGTTATTTTTGCCTGCTACAGTGGTGGAGTACTTCAGCCAATTGCTAGAGGTGGGCGCTACAATAATATTGGTAAAGTATTTGGGTTAGGCCTCCCTGCTACTGGCTTTAGCCTTGATCTGCGTTCCGCTCTTGATCTACTGCCAGATCTTGAGTTGAGTGTTAAGGGTACTGTTTATGCAGATGCAAGTGATAACAGCAGTGCCATGAGAGAAACGATTGCAAAGCACCGTATTCAAGGTTATCGCGTTGTGAAGTTCTACTCTAACGATGAGCTTCCAGCAGGCGCACAAAAAATTAGTTAAAACTGGTATTCATGGCTTGTTGCCAATGTTTAGCGGTTTGAATTGCTCGAATTTATATTAGGTTTTTAAACAGAAGTAATTTATGTCAAAACGTAACATAGTTGTGATTGGAACCCAGTGGGGTGATGAAGGCAAAGGCAAGATCGTTGATCTTCTTACAGATAGAGTGGCAGCTGTCGTTCGCTTCCAAGGCGGACACAATGCAGGTCATACCCTTGTCATCGATGGCCAGAAAACGGTTTTACATTTGATTCCATCTGGAATTTTGCGTGAAGAGGTGGAGTGTTTAATTGGTAATGGTGTTGTTCTTGCACCTGATGCTCTTGAGAAAGAAGTTGGTCAGCTCGAATTGACAGGCCTGTCGGTTAAATCGCGCCTTAAGATTAGTGACGCATGTCCACTGATTTTGGATTACCATGTTGCTCTTGATCTGGCTCGTGAGATTGCACGTGGCAATAAAGCGATTGGAACTACTGGTCGCGGAATTGGTCCAGCTTATGAAGATAAAGTTGCGCGCCGCGGTTTACGTGCTGGTGATTTCAAAAATATGGATCAGTTTAAAGATAAACTGCAAGAGGTTCTTTCCTACCACAACTATATGTTGGAAAACTTCTATAAAGTTGAGCCTGTGTCATTTGAAACTCTTTGGGAGAAGTGCCAGGGTTATGCCAAGTTAGTTACCCCGATGCTGGCAGACGTTCCAAAACTAATCAGTGACTATAATGCAGCTGGCCAGAACATTATGTTTGAGGGGGCTCAGGGAACGCTGCTCGATATTGATCATGGCACTTACCCTTATGTGACCTCTTCAAATACTACGGCTGGTGGAGTAGGAGCTGGCGCAGGAGTTGGTCCAACAGAGATTGATTATGTTTTAGGTATTACCAAGGCTTATGCCACTCGGGTAGGTAGTGGGCCTTTTCCTTCAGAGCTTTGCTATGACTGTGACGCTGACGAAGGTGATCCAATTGGTAAAGAACTGGGTACTCGCGGTCATGAGTTTGGTGCTACTACAGGTCGCCAACGTCGCTGTGGTTGGTTCGATGCGGTAGCGCTGCGTCGCTCGGCACAGATCAATGGTTTAACTGGTATTTGTTTAACCAAGCTTGATGTAATGGATGAGCTAAAAGAGATTAAAATCTGTACTTCATATAGCATGAATGGCGATACTCTTGATTTTCCACCAGCGAGTGCCGATGAGTATGAGTTGTGTGAACCAAACTATGTGACTATGCCTGGTTGGGATACCTCAACGGTTGGCATAGAATCCTGGGATGCACTACCAACCGAAGCCAAGAACTACATTAAATATTTGGAAGAGCAGGTTGGGGTTCCTGTCTCAATTCTTTCAACCGGGCCGGATCGCTCTGAGACATTAGTTATTCAAGATCCTTTTGAATAATCAAATACCCGTATCCTGATAATAAAAAAGCGCTCGAATGAGCGCTTTTTTATATCTAAATTCTTCTTAATTGTTTTTTAAATTGACCTTTAAATAACTCTGCGAATAATACTTGGTAGTTTCTCAGGGTCAAACGGTTTTACAATCCAACCCGTTGCTCCGAGGCGTTTTCCTTCCGCTTTCATCTCATCACTGGCTTCAGTCGTCATCATGAGTACAGGTGTGAATTTACTGGACTCATTTTCTCGAATTTTTTCCAACAGTTGCAGACCGTTCATTACCGGCATATTGATATCAGAAATAATCGCATCAAACTGCTGTTTTTCGATGATTTCATAGGCCTGTTGACCGTTTTCAGCCATGGTAAGTTCAAACTCTTTTGAGAGTACCAGTTCCACAAGTTTACGCATCGATTTTGCATCATCAACATAAAGTACTGTATTCACAATAAAGACCTATTATTATTTTTTTGAATTAAATCCATTTTACAGTACTGTTTGTTTGGATTGTTAGGAGTTTTTTAACAGTTTTATGGCCTCTAATTATTTAAACAGATGCAATTGGGTTGTTATTGCAGGATTTATTGTTAAATCCATAAATGCAAGTTTTTAATTTGGTATGATTACGCACTGTTTAAAAACAATTTATGCCAAAGGATAAACCATGTTACAAGCTATTCGTGATCGTGCCCAAAGTTGGATTGCTTGGGTGATTGTCGGATTGATTATTTTGACATTTGCACTATTTGGAATTGATCAGTATGCGCGGGGCGATAAAGTTGAGGTAGTCGCCGAAGTTGATGGTGAGGATGTAACTGCTCGTGAATTTCTGACTATGTATAACCGCCAAAAGCAACGCCTTCAAAAACAGTTTGGCGATTTATACGATCAAGTTGTTAAAGACGAGGAGCTTAGAAACCAGGTTGCCGATGCTCTAATAGAGTCAGAACTGATTCGTCAATGGGCGAATCAGAATGATATGGTGATAAGTGATCAGCGCCTTGCAATAGAAATTCAATCTGAAAGTGCGTTTCGGCAAAATGGTGAATTTTCACAGCAAGTTTACGAAGATATCTTGCTCAGAAATGGTTACAACATCGCTCGTTTTGAATATGAAACAAGACAGCATCTTTTGGAAAGTCAGTATAGAAACTTAACCCAATCTTCAAGCTTTGCCACTAAGACAGAAATTGCAAAATTAGAGTCACTTGAAACTCAAGAGCGAAAAGTAAGTTATTTAAGAGTCGATCAAAGACCATTCTTAAAGACAGTCAGTGTTTCTGATGATGAAGTTAAGACTGAATATGATAAAAACAAAGATCAGTTTATTGAAGCTGAACAGGTTTCTATCGATTATATTGAGCTATCTCAAAAGAGCTTGGCTTCACAGGTTGAAACAGATGATGACCTGTTAAAAGGTTTTTTTGAAGAAAACAAACTTCAGTTTACGCTACCAGAAAAGCGCCAGGCAAAGCATATTCTAATTACAGTTGATGAAGTTACTTCCGATGAAGAGGCACAGAAAATAGTTGCCGAAATACAAACTAAACTGAAAGCCGGTGAAACTTTTGAAGAGCTGGCAAAAACCTATTCTAAAGACCCTGGTTCAGCAAATTCAGGTGGTGACCTCGGTACTTTTGAACAGGGGATGATGGTTCCAGAGTTTGATGATGCTGTGTTCTCTATGAAACCTGATCAAGTTAGTGAACCTGTAAAAACAGAGTTTGGCTATCACTTGATTAAACTGGTTAAAATCGAAGATAAACAGATTCAACCGTTTGATACTGTCAAAGCCGATGTTTTGCAAATGTATCAGATGCAGGAGGCAGAGCGTCGCTACTTTGACGTTCTAGAGCAGTTGAATACACTCGCCTATGAGCACCCTGATAGCCTTGAACCAGCGGCCGATGCATTGGGGCTGAAAGTAAATACTTCTGATTTCTTTAGCCGATCTGGTGGTCTTGGTCAGATTCTTAGCAATAGCAAGGTTATAAATACCGCTTTTTCGGAAGATGTTCTGAAGTCAAAAATGAATAGTACATCTATTGATATTGCAACCAACCACGCCGTTGTCATTCGAGTGAATAAGCATAAAGAAGCGCGTCAAAGACCACTAGAAGAGGTTGCCGAGAATTTAAAAGAGCAGCTTGTCAGAAAAGCTGCTATCGCTGAATCTGCTAAGTTGGGTGAGCAACTCTTGGCTGAGGTTAATAAAGGAGAACAGCCTGAATCACTAATGCGTGATGGTGTTGAATGGCATACAGTTGGCTGGATTGGTCGCAACTCAGAAAACTTGCTACCGCAAATGGTTAATGAAGCATTCATGATGCCTAAACCAAGTGATGGTAAACCTAGTTGGAAGCAGTTTGCGTTATTAACTGGGGATACGATACTGATGCAGGTCAGCGAGGTTAAATCAGGAGAGTTTGATGCTCAACAGCAGGCTGCGGTAGAAGATGTTGTTGCACGTCTCTATGCCGGTGCAGAGCTCTCAGCAAGGATGCAGTCATTGAGAGAAGGAAGTGAAGTGATTAAAAAGGAGAATATTAAAACCTTGAAATAATGACTCTTCCTCAAGAATTGTAAATACTAAGAAGACCCGCTGATAAATATATAGCGGGTTTTTTATTTTTTGGCGGGTTTTTCCTGGTGTTTGCGTATTAATTTATTTAAGCTGTAGATCAAAGGTTTTCTGTTCTCAGTTATGCATAGTTGATCTTTAAGCTCTGCTGTCTAGCCTATGTTGTGAACTCTCTTGATTTATGATTAATTTCTATTTTTAAAATCTTTTCAAAGTGTAAGGCCGATGTATGCAGTCTCGACAATACGGCCGACATATCTCATTAAAATTAGATAAGAGGCCTGTAAAACCTTTAAGAAATAGGCCGTTGGCCTCTTCGATTAAGGTGTTGCCTATACTACTGAGAGAATCAAAAATTCGGCAAGCTTAACTGAATTGATAGTGCTTTCTGATATCTTCAGATATATCCCAGTGACAGGACATGCCGTTTGGAAAAGTAACCAGATCACCAGCCTTGATATGTATTGGCTCTCCACCATTTGGTGTGACGGTCACTTCTCCTTCAAGAATATAGCAGACTTCTTTCATATCGTAAGTCCACGGAAATGAAGATACCTCTTTTTCCCATATAGGCCAGCCTGAAACGCCCATTTCATCAAGTTGACTCTGGCTTGGGTTGGTTATTACTTCAATATTCATTTACTTGTCTTCATCCTTAAAAAATTGACTCGATTCGTCGAAATTAGCAGGCCTGTACATGGTTTGCGCGGTTTGAAGATATTTTTTACGTGACCATAATAGACTCCAACGGTTTCCACCAACCTGATACCAGAGCAGGGCGCTGCGCAGACCTGCTAAAAGCAAGGCCCTGATCTTATTAGCAATTCTTGGGTTCTGTAGGTGGCCTCCGTGGCCGTTAACCATAATTCTTGGAGCCATGTTGCTGATATTTTCACTATAAGCTCGGGCAACAGTGGCAATCACGTTTTCATGCATCTCTCCAAATTGCTCGGTTTGAGCTTTGGCTGTCTCTAAAACCCCAAATATTTTTTGCAGCCCATCTGGATCATTCTTTATCTTTTTGGCTAAGATCATTAAACTCAGAACATATCGGGTAATTTCAACATTACGGTTTTGAACGGCTTGATCTGTACTCATTTGTGCCAGCAGAACATCTACTCCTTTCTGGATGTTTTGAACATCGCCATAAACATCAATCGTGCTCTCAGGATTTTCGATAAATAGCGAGTTAACTGTGGCCTTGAAAGCGGAATCATCGGTTTGTCCTTTGGTAGCTAGTTCATAAACCATCTGCGCGCTTTGGTAGATACCAATCAATGCAATTGTTTTATCTTGTTGGGTATATTCACTCATAGTTTTTAGATTCTCTCATCAAGTGAGTGTAGTCGTTGTTCAATAATTCCGCCGCCGAGGCAGTCTTTGCCGTCATAAAACACCACAGACTGACCTGGAGCCACTGCCGTTTGCGGTTCATCAAATTGCACCACGATTTTGCCATTTTCATGTTCTATGATTTTGCATGCTTGCTCAGCTTGGCGATAGCGAATTTTGGCTTTGATTGATTGATTTAATTCTGGACAATTTCCAGATACCCAATCAAGGGTATTGGCCACCAGAATAGGGTGTTGTAGTAGCGGGTGGTTTTTGCCCTGTACAGCCACCAGACGATTGTTTTTCAGATCTTTATCGGCTGCATACCAAGGATCGTTGCCTTTGCCGTGGCCACCGCCAACACCGAGGCCTTTACGTTGCCCTAAGGTGTGATACATCAAACCATCATGTTTACCAATGACATTGCCTTGATCATCGATAATTTCACCGGGTTGAGCAGGCAAAAACCGCTGTAAGAAATCCTTGAATTTGCGTTCACCAATAAAGCAGATACCAGTACTGTCTTTTTTATCGTGAGTAATGAATCCGGCTTCTTGGGCTATGCGGCGTACTTCAGGTTTATCAAGTTCGCCTACTGGAAACAGCGATTTTTGTAGTTGGTGCTGTTGCAGAGTATATAAAAAGTAGCTCTGATCTTTATTATCATCCAGCCCTTTTAATAGGTGACACTGATTGTTTTCATCGCGACTGATGCGGGCGTAGTGTCCAGTAGCAATATAGTCTGCACCCAATGAGATAGCGTGCTCTAAAAAGGCCTTAAACTTAACCTCTTTATTACAGAGAATATCTGGATTAGGCGTTCTTCCGGCTGCATACTCTTCAAGAAAGTACTCAAATACTCTATCCCAATACTGTTTTGAAAAGTTCTGGATATGCAAGGGAATTCCGAGTTTATCAGCAACAGCAGAGGCATCTAGCATATCCTCTCTGGCAGGACAGTAATCGTCAGTATCATCGCCTTCCCAGTTTTTCATAAAAAGGCCTTCGACCTGATAGCCTTGTTGTTGAAGCAGCAGGGCGGCAACTGACGAGTCTACGCCTCCGGAGAGACCAACAATAACTTTTATATCTTTGTTGGAATTGATTTGTTTGTTGTTTTGATTCATATCGGCAAATTCTATCAAAATTCGTACTCTTTCTTTAAGGTTAAAGTGTAAACTTAGTGTAATTACTAAACCTCTGGATAATTGGAGTTGCTTTAAAAGATGAAAGATCAAGTCCTTGATTTTGATTTTCAAGCTATTGTTGAAGCGGCTCAGGATATCATTGTCGTCACGAAAGCATTCCCATTAGATGGATCGGGCCCTGAAATCGTTTATGTAAATCAGGCATTCACAGATTTAACAGGCTATTCTGCTCAAGAAGTGCTGGGACAGACGCCTCGTATTCTTCAGCGAAAAGCATCCAGAGAGTCTACAGATCTAAGAAAAATGAAGCAGAGTTTACAGGCTGGGCAACCCTATTCATGTGAGATTCTTAATTATGCAAAAGATGGTACTGAGTATTGGTTACAGCTCAATATTATTCCTCTAAAAAATAAATTTGGAGAAGCAACTCATTTTGCAGCAATTGAACGAGATGTTACCAAGCAAAAACAGTATGAATTGCATCTACAAGCACTTGCAAAAAAAGATAAATTGACAGGCCTTGTAAACCGTTTAGGGTTTGATGAAATTCTTGAAGAACTTTGTAAAGCTTATCAAAATTCCGGCAGTATCTTTTCCTTAGCGGTGATTGATTTAAATGATTTTAAGCAGATAAACGATAATAAAGGACACTTAGTTGGAGATAAAGCACTTCAATATTTTGCGAAATTAATCGAAGATCATATCCGCCAGAATGATATTGCGATTCGATTTGGTGGTGACGAATTTTGTATTATTTTCAATGGTGCAAAACTAGAGCTGGCCGAAGTTTTAATGCAGAGGATCAGTTCAGCTGCTGATTCTGCTCCTGTTGTGCTTCCTGATAGGAGTCAACTCAGTATTCCGTTTAGTGCAGGTATTACTCAAATTACCAGTGCAGATACTGCTGAGAATATATTTTCAAGGGCCGATGAAGCACTTTATAAAGCAAAAAACTCAAATGATAATACGCAGAGAATAGTCTGTATTTAAGCGTTTTCAACCAAAATACTTTCACCGGGATGCAACTGATTTAGTTTCCATTTACCTATTTGTATTCTGACCAACCTCAATGTAGGAAACCCGACGGAAGCAGTCATTCGCCGTACCTGACGGTTTTTTCCCTCTGTAATCGTGAGTTCAAGCCAGCTGGTTGGTATGTTTTTACGTTCGCGAATTGGTGGATTTCTGGCCCATAGCCATCTGGGTTCATTGATCTTGCGGGCTTTAGCTGGCCTGGTAAGGCCGTCTTTAAGTTTGACTCCTTGTTGCAGTTGCTGAATTGCCTGTTTGCTGATCTCACCTTCAACTTGTGCCAGATAAGTTTTGGGTTGTTTGTTTTTTGGATTGCTGATCTGCTGTTGTAACTTACCATCATTGGTCAGAAGCAGCAGGCCTTCAGAGTCACGATCCAGGCGTCCAGCGGCATAAAAACCCGGTTGTTGAATATAGTCAGCTAATGTTTCTCTCTGATCCTTATGTTCAGATTCATCGGTGAATTGGCAGAGCACATTAAAAGGTTTGTTGAATAACAGAATTTGCGACATGGAATTTTTTAAATTATGGGGTTAAGTTCAGGGTCAAGTGCGATAAAATAGCTGTATTTTATCACTTTTGAATTTCCGTACTCACAGGAAGCAGAATTAGGAATCTCCATGTCAGAACAATCTAAGATTATTTATACCTTAACTGATGAAGCACCTGCTTTAGCCACTTACTCATTTTTGCCAATCGTTCAAGCTTTTACCAAAGCAGCTAATGTTGAGGTTGAAACTCGTGATATCTCTTTGGCAGGTCGTATTTTGGCTAACTTCTCAAACTACCTTGAAGAGGACCAGCAAATTGGAGATGCCCTGACCGAACTTGGCGAACTGGCTAAAACCCCAGAAGCAAACATTATTAAGTTACCCAATATCTCCGCTTCTATTCCTCAATTAACAGCGGCAATTAAAGAACTTCAGGAGCACGGTTATGCGCTACCTGACTATCCTGCTGATCCTCAAACCGATGAAGAAAAAACAATTAAGGCAACCTATGCAAAAATCTTGGGTTCGGCGGTAAACCCTGTACTGCGTGAAGGAAATTCTGATCGTCGTGCTCCTATGTCGGTTAAAAACTACGCTAAGAAAAACCCTCACTCAATGGGGGCCTGGTCTGCTGATTCTAAGTCTTGCGTACGCTCTATGGAAGACAATGACTTCTTTGGTTCTGAAAAATCAATAACTCTAAAAGAAGCGACAGAGTTCAAAATTGAATTTGTGAATACAGATGGTTCGATTGATGAATTAAAAGGCTACACACCACTACAAGAGTGTGAAGTGCTTGATGCATCTGTTATGAGCAAAAAAGCCTTACGTGACTTTTTAGCCACTGCGATTGCCGATGCAAAAGAGCAGGGTATTCTGTTCTCACTACACATGAAAGCGACTATGATGAAGGTCTCCGACCCGATTATTTTTGGTCATGCGGTATCGGTATTCTTTGCCGATGTATTCGACAAACATGCTGCTACATTGAATGATTTAGGTGTTAATCCAAATAACGGACTAGGTGATCTATTCAGTA
This sequence comes from Hydrogenovibrio sp. UBA650, assembly GCA_002299245.1. Classification (GTDB taxonomy): domain Bacteria; phylum Pseudomonadota; class Gammaproteobacteria; order Thiomicrospirales; family Thiomicrospiraceae; genus Thiomicrorhabdus. The sequence goes on along the minus strand of DBOI01000013.1, from coordinate 17,699 downwards.
AGTTAGATTCTCTGCCAGCAGATAAGAAAGCTGAAATTGAAGTAGATATTCAGGCGGTCTATGCTGCACAACCAGATATGGCTATGGTTGATTCTGATCGCGGTATTACCAATCTGCACGTGCCTTCTGATGTAATTATTGATGCTTCCATGCCAGCAATGATCCGTACTTCAGGGCAGATGTGGAATAAAGACGGTAAACAGCAAGATACCATGGCGGTGATCCCTGATCGCTCATATGCAACTGTCTATGCTGAAACCATTAACTTCTGTAAACATCACGGAGCGTTTGATCCTACCACTATGGGAACGGTTCCAAATGTTGGGCTAATGGCACAAAAAGCGGAAGAATACGGTTCACACGACAAAACTTTCCAGGCTTCTGGTACTGGGGTAATCCGTGCAGTAAATAGCAGTGGTGACGTACTTCTTGAGCAGCCTGTAGAAGAGGGCGATATCTTCCGAATGAGCCAGACCAAAGATGCGCCAATTCGTGACTGGGTTAAGTTAGCGGTAAGTCGCGCTCGTGCAACAGGCTGGCCTGCCGTTTTCTGGTTGGATACCAACCGTGCACATGACCATGAGCTTATTGAAAAAGTAAATAAATATCTTCCAGAACATGATATTACAGGCCTAGAGATTCATGTAATGTCGCCAGCAGAAGCGACTCGCTTTACTTTGCGTCACATTGCAGAAGGACAAAATGTGATCTCAGTAACCGGGAATGTGTTGCGTGATTACCTAACTGACCTGTTCCCAATTCTAGAACTGGGTACTTCAGCTAAAATGCTCTCTATTGTGCCACTGATGAATGGTGGTGGATTGTTTGAGACCGGAGCTGGAGGTTCTGCACCTAAGCATGTTCAACAGTTTGAGCAGGAAAATCATTTGCGCTGGGATTCTCTTGGAGAGTTCCTGGCGCTTGCGGTTTCACTTGAGCATTTGTCGCAGAACTTTAATAACCCTAAAGCGCAGGTACTGGCAGACTGTTTGGATCGTGCAACTGGTAAGTTCCTAGACGAAAATAAGTCGCCGTCTCGTAAAGTGGGTGAGTTGGACAACCGTGGTAGTCATTTCTATTTAACTATGTACTGGGCGCAAGAACTGGCGGCGCAAACCGATGATGCTGACTTGCAAGCTCAATTCAAAGTGCTAGCCAAAGAGTTAACTAACAACGAAACTAAAATTGTTGCAGAACTTAATGATGCGCAGGGAACTGCTGTGGATGTGGGTGGGTACTATCAGCCAACTCCTGCATTGGCAGCCATGGCGATGCGTCCGAGTGAGACTTTTGACAAGGTTATTAATAGGCTTTAATTTTGATATTTGATTTACAAAAAACCACCTTTTTCGGTGGTTTTTTGTTTTAAGAGGTCTCACAGAATGTCCGCAGCAGAAAACTGGCTAGTCTATCTTCTGAAGTGCTCTGATAATACTCTTTATTGTGGTGTTACCAATAACTTAACTAGGCGATTACGTCAGCACAATGGTGAGATTAAAGGTGGTGCTAAGTACACTAAATATCGCAGACCTTGCAAAGTTGTTTTTTCTGAATTTTTTAATGATAAAAGTTCTGCAATGAAAAGAGAGTATGAAATAAAGCAGCTTAGCCGAACTCAAAAACAGTCTCTTTTAGACCCTAATTTTTAGTCCTATTCTTCTATCAATGTGGCTTTAAGGTCTATCAAATATCACAAAAATCTTTTTTGTATCTCTAAGCCTCTTTGTCATCAATAAAACAATATCAGGACTTTATTACAAGTATTTATGTTTATTGTATGTGAGTTATTATTTACTTGGTTTGGCGATTCATAGCTTATAGAATCGAGCAAACGGGTTAATTGCGACGAGCGCTTTTATGGACAAATCACGGTGTTTTTTTAATTCTACTATTGCCATTATTAGCTTCGGTTCAATGGAAACTTGATAATGATAATTCTACGGTTAGTTTTGTCAGTATTAAGAAATCTTCTGTAGGTGAAGTTAGTTATTTTAAAAAACTATCAGGTAGTGTTGCCAAAGATAAGGCTGAAATTAGTATTGATCTGGCGAGTGTAGAATCGAATATTCCAATTCGAAATGAAAGAATGCAATCAATGCTTTTTGAGGTAGAGAAGTTTGCAAAAGCGAGTGTATCTGGCGCAATTGATAGCTCTAAAGTTTCAAGTCTAAAAGCTGGAGAAACTTACAGCGATCAGCAGAAGATGACACTGGATCTTCATGGCATGACTAAGCAAATCGAGGTGCCCGTTAGAGTCACAAAACTAGCGAATGATGGCCTGTTAATTACCAGTGAAAAACCGATGATTATTAAAGCTGACGATTATGCGTTGGTTAAGGGTATTGATAAATTAAGAGAAGTTGCGGGCTTGCCGGTTATTAGTACTTCAGTTCCAGTTTCGTTTAATCTGGTTTTTAGAAAATAGTTATTTGCTAGCCTGCAGTGTTTGTCATAAACCTTGTAGGTTTTCAGAAAAATTCGACCTCACCTTCTTGGTGAATTTCTATTCGGTTTCGACCATTATTTTTAGCTCTATACAGAGCTTCATCAGCATACTTATAAATCTCTTCTTCTATATAAACCTTGTTAGGCTCGAGAATCATCAAGCCGCCAGAGATAGTAAGTCTTTGATGAGGTGTGTTTCTAGAGTGTTCAATGTTATTATCGAAGATGCCCTCCCTGAAAAGGTTACTGATTTTAATCGCTAAAGCTTTCTCTTCAACATGAAAAAGTACGGCAAATTCTTCACCTCCAAGCCTAAAGCTCATATCTCCTGCTCGTTTGAACGTTGACTTCATCTGTTTGGCAATACCTTTCAAAACCCAGTCTCCGGCTTGGTGACCATAGGTGTCATTGTATTTTTTGAAGTTATCCGCATCAATCATCAGCATACAAAGGTATTGCTTTGTGCGTCGAGCGCGATCCATTTCTCTACGCAGAGATTGGTCAAAGTGACGACGGTTGTATACTCCAGTCAAGTCATCAGTGATAGTAAGCTCTTCAATTCGCTTCTTATCAGTAATATCCTGTTGGATGGCAATATAACCAACCATCTCAGCTTTCTCGTTAATGGAAGGTTCGATGGTGGCATCGACCCAGTACGAATGGCCTGATTTGTTTAAGTTATGAAGTTCTCCATGCCAAGTGTCGCCAGAAGAGATGGTTTTCCAGAGGGTTGCGTAGACCTCTTCATCAACATCAGGGTGTTTGAGGATGTCATGTTTTTTGCCGATTAGCTCCTCTTCCTGGTACCCCGAAATGTTGGAAAAAGCTTCGCTGACAGAGGTGATATTACCTTCGAGATCTGTAGATGAGGTAATCACATATTGATCAACAGTGGAGGCAAAACGTTCCAGCTCATTGAGTATAACTTGCAACTCGCCTATGAGCTTTTGACCGTTTTTATGTTGGTTGATCATTAGATGCCTTTAAGGATTAACGTTTTGATTATAGTTCAATATCGTAGTAAATATTCTGAACATCATCGACATCTTCAAGCGCGGCGATAAATTTTTCAAAATTTTCCAGGTCTTCGCCTTCAAGTGGTTTCATCATCTGTGGGATAAACTGGATTTCGTCAACTTCAAATTCAATGCCTTCAATATTAGCCATCAGAGCCTGTTTGGCTTTGTTGTACTCTGTGTTAGGTGCAAAAACCGTGGTTTTTCCGTCTTCGACTTCAATATCAGTGACGTCAACATCTTCCATGAGCAGCGCTTCAAGCACGGCTTCTTCATCGTCACCTGCAAAAACAAAAATTGCTGCGTGGTCAAACATGTGGCTAACACTTCCTTGGCTGCCAAGTTTGGCATTTGCCTTGTTGAATACACCGCGAAGATCTCCAAAAGTCCTGTTTGGATTATCTGTCAGGCAGTCAACAATTATCATAGAGCTGCCTGGGCCATAACCCTCGTAGCGCGCAACAGCAAAATCTTCACCTCCGCCACCTTTGGCTTTATCCAATGCTTTCTCAATAACATGAGCAGGAACCTGTTCCTTTTTGGCTTTCTCAATTAAACCACCTAGAGCAAGGTTTCCCGAGGTTTCAACACCTCCGTTTTTTGCACACATGTAAATTTCTTTACTGAATTTACTGTAAACCTTGGCTTTCTGGTTAGAAGTTTTGGCCATTGATTCTTTGCGGTTTTGATAGGCTCTTCCCATCTTTTCTGCTCCATTTAACTGCGTATTAATTCTAAACAGTTGATTTTACACAATTCCGCAAGTTTTATCGAAAATAAAAACCAGTTCTGACGGTCTTAATCTATGAAATAATAAGGATTATATTAGCCTGAATGGCACATTGTTTTAACTTGGCAAAGGAGTTTAATCATGAACTTTAAAACTACTCCTCAATCCTTCATAGGATTTGTTCTTTTTTCAATGTTTTTACTGGCATATACTGGAATTGCTTACAGTTCCGAGCAAACTCATCCTGATGTAGAACGATTAATTAATAGTGGTCAAGAACCGGAAGGTATTGTTTTCGAAATTGAGACCTTAGATGCAAACGCATTAGTTGAACAAGCCAGCTATATCAAAAGCCTGGTTGAAAAAGTCAAAAAAAGATACCCAGAGGTAGATGTCGCTGTGGTGTCTCATGGTACCGAAGAGTATGCCCTGCAAAAATCTGAAAGCAATAAAAACGCAGAGTTACACAATGTCTTTAATCAAATGGTTAACCAGAGTGATGTTAGCGTTCATGTTTGTGGAGCAATAGCTGGGCTCAACAAACTTAGCCAGGAAGATTTTCCGGAATTTGTCAGTTATTCGGAATCAGGTTTGGCTCAAATCAATGACTACAAAGCCCTTGATTACGAAATCATCGTGATCAAGCAACTGACTTCTAAACAGCGCAAAGCATTATTTGAACAACCTGAAAAGTTCATAATGTTGAAATAACAGGCCTGTTAATTACCCAGCACTGGTCGAAAGCAGCAGTTTAGTTGCCAGTGCAACAAAGACGATTCCAGCAACTCTATTCAAATAGATTTGTGCCTTGTCTGAACGATTAAACCAATCGCCTATGGCTCCAGATAGCAAAGCAATTGAGCTAAATATAGTCAGGGTAATCGCAATAAATATTAAACCCAATAGAAAAATCTGTGTAGTAACACCGCCAGCCTCTACCGATACAAATTGAGGTAGAAAAGCCAGAAAAAAGATAGTGACCTTTGGATTGGTAATGTTCATAATCACACCGCGTTGATAGAGTTGTAACAATGTCAGGGTGTTTTTCTCAGATGGATTAATCCTGCTATTAGATGCTCTGAATGCTTGCCATGCCAGATAGAGCAGATAGATAGCCCCAATGGCTTTAAGAATATTAAATGCCATTTCAGAACTCTGAAAAATCGCTGCTACCCCGAAAGCGACCGCGGTTGTATGAACTACCAGACCCGAACATAGGCCTAGGGTGACCATTATTCCCTATTTTTTGCCATAGAGTGCTGATTGGGTAAGTACAAAAATATTGTCTGGTCCTGGGGCAAGACTCAGTAATGCAGAGGCTATTACAAAAGTAAAAACCGATTCAATTGCCAGCATTCATTTTGCCTCTGTTATGCTTTTTTGAGGTAGGCTGCGACCAGTACTACTTGAATACCATTAACCTTACCTTCAATGTGCAGCGGATTGTCTACAAGGTGGATGTTTTTGACCATGGTGCCACGTTTGGCAGTAAATCCGGCGCCCTTAACATCAAGGTCCTTTGCCAGAGTTACATCGTCACCTTCTTTTAGAATTGTTCCATTCACGTCCTTGGTAGGCTCTCTGTAGTCGTCTACGGTTTCTATTCCGGCATCAGCCCAGGCTTTTAAATCGTCTTCCAGATACATCATGTCGAGTAAATCTACCGGCCAGCCTTCATCTTTAAGTAAGTAAAGCATTCGGTAGGATAGAACCTGAACCGCTGGAATTGGCGACCACATACTGTCATTTAAGCAACGAAAATCATTAGGCTTGATGGTTTCAGGGTTCTCAATCTGAGAAATTATATTTTGGCTTAATAATACAGACTGATCTGCTGAACCATCGCTCGGAGCTACTTCATATACTGATAGATTTTCTTCGACACCAGACAGCTCACATTTACCTCCACTTCTCTCGATTAATTCTTTGATGACACTCATTTTTACCTTTCTCGTTTAAAATTGCTTTAGTTTGGTATTATGCCTTGAAAAGTAGAGTGACTGGCTCTATTTATGCTAAGTAACAAAAGCCAGATTAGTAAGTAATGGTTAATGATTAGATTGATAGTTCCTTATCTAAAATTATCTGTGCGTTAGAATAGAACAAACAACTTACAGGACTTAACAAAACAGATTATGCCGTATTCACCGGACTACGATGATGGTAATCTACTACTAGAGAATGCCAAACCTAAAGTAAAGCCGCCGAAAAAGTATCAGGTTGTTTTACTGAATGATGACTATACACCGATGGATTTTGTGGTTGAGATTCTAAGGCGTTTTTTTGATATGGATGAAGTTAAAGCAAATGCAATTATGCTTGCGGTTCATCACGATGGCAAAGGTGTATGTGGCGTTTACAGCCGCGAAGTTGCAGAGATGAAAGTACAACAGGTGAACAGTTTTTCAAGACAGAATAAGCACCCATTAATGTGTCAGCTAGAGGTGGTTTAAGATGCTGAGTAAAGAATTACAAATGACTTTAAGCAATGCGTTTAGCATTGCCCATGAGTATGAGCATGAATTCGTCACTTTAGAACATCTGTTACTAGAGTTGCTAGGTCTGCCTGCTGTTCAGGAAGTGATTACTGCATGTGGTGCCAGTGTCGATAAAATTGAAGAAGGTCTTGAGCAGTTTCTTGAATCTGAAATGGTTTCCCGCAAGCCAGACGATCTGCAACCAACTATGAGTTTTCAGAGAGTCATTGAGCGCGCAATCTATCTGGTGCAGTCCAATGGCTATCAAGAAGTCACCGCGGTTCATGTCCTGGCCTCGCTATTTGCGGAGCAGGATTCCCAAGCAGTCTATCTACTTGAAAGTAACGGCGTTGAGCGTGTTGATGTTCTCAGCTATCTGTCTCACGGAGTGACAACCTCTGATTCTGATGAATACCTTCCTGCAACCAATGAAGATGATGAGCAATTAGAGCAGGCTGGTGAGGCGCAGAGTTCTGTTCTTGATAAATACACAACTAACTTGAATGCAGAGGTTGAAGAAGGCCGAATCGACCCAATTATTGGTCGTGAATGGGAGCTTAACCGAACACTTGAAGTTCTTTGCCGTCGTCGTAAGAATAACCCTTTACTGGTTGGGGAACCAGGGGTTGGTAAAACCGCTGTGGCAGAAGGTCTTGCTCACTTGATTGTCAATCAACAGGTTCCGGAATCACTCCAGAACGCAGTTGTTTATAGTTTGGATATGGGCTCGTTATTGGCTGGAACTCGGTATCGAGGCGACTTTGAAAAACGTTTTAAAGCCCTGTTAAAAGCCCTTGAAAACGAATCTCACGCCATACTGTTTATAGATGAAATCCATACTGTGATTGGCGCTGGAGCGGTTCAGGGTGGTGCAATGGATGCTTCAAATCTTATGAAACCATCCTTGTCATCTGGGCGTATGCGTTGCGTCGGTGCGACCACCTATGAAGAGTTCCGCGGTATTTTTGAAAAAGACCGTGCTCTAGCACGTCGTTTCCAAAAAGTAGATATTAAAGAGCCGACTCATCAAGAGAGCTTTGAAATCCTCAAAGGTCTTAAATCGAAGTATGAGTCACATCACAGTGTCAAATATACCTTACCAGCTCTTAAAGAGGCAGTGGCACTCTCAGCACGCTATCTGACCGACAGACACCTGCCAGATAAAGCGATTGATGTGGTTGATGAAGCTGGAGCAAAACAAGTTTTAGCTAAAGCTAGTAAACGTAAGAAGCAGATTGGTGTACCTGAAATCCAACAGGTCATTGCCAATATTGCAAGAATCCCAATTACTCAGCTAACTCAAAAAGAGAAAGACAAACTATCAGATTTAGGCGATGGTCTTAAGCGTGTCGTGTTTGGTCAGGATCATGCAATTGAACAGGTTGTCTCGGCAATACACCTGTCGCGTTCCGGATTAAATAATCCCAATAAACCAACGGGGTCTTTCCTGTTTGCCGGCCCGACTGGGGTTGGTAAAACCGAACTCAGTCAACAGTTGGCAAAACACCTTGGTGTGGAGATGCTGCGTTTTGATATGTCTGAGTATATGGAGAGACATACAGTTTCGCGTTTGATCGGTGCACCTCCTGGCTATGTTGGTTATGATCAGGGTGGACAACTCACCGAGGCGGTCACCAAAAATCCACATGCAGTAGTGTTGCTTGATGAGATTGAAAAGGCACACCCAGATGTCTTTAATCTGCTTCTCCAGGTAATGGATAACGGAACTCTAACCGATAATAACGGCCGTAAAGCCGACTTCAGAAATGTGATTTTAATCATGACCTCTAATGTGGGGGCGGAACAGATGGCTCGCAGTAGCATGGGCTTTACTGAACAAGATCACACTATGGACTTTACTTCAGAACTGAAAAAAGTCTTTACCCCTGAATTCCGTAACCGACTGGATGCGGTGGTGCAGTTTAACCGACTTTCTGAAGATTCAATGGAATCCGTGGTTAACAAGTTTATTTTTGCGTTGGAAAACTCGCTGACAGATAAAAAAGTCACACTCAAAGTCAGTGACGAAGCCAGACGCTGGTTAGCTAAGAACGGTTACGACCCTCAGATGGGCGCGCGCCCAATGGAACGTTTAGTGCAGGATAAACTCAAACAACCACTGGCAGAAAAACTCCTGTTTGGAGACTTACAGCAGGGTGGTGAAGTTGTGGTTGACCTGGAAGATGGCGAACTGGTTTTCAACCGAGCAGAAGAGTTGGTTGATTAGCTCGCTTCATCAGCTAAAAAGTTAACAGTTAACAATTAAAAAACCCCTTGAGGCATCAGCTTCAAGGGGGTTTTTGTTAGAAAGGTTTTGGTTTACTGCGAGATTATTTACCGCGGTAAGTAATACGGCCTTTGGTAAGGTCGTATGGCGTTAATTCGACTTTTACAGCATCGCCAGCCAAGATGCGGATGTAATTCTTGCGCATGCGTCCAGAGATGTGCGCTAGAATTTCATGTCCGTTTTCCAGCTGAACTTTAAACATGGTGTTTGGTAGAGTTTCCAAAACCACACCATCGAATTCGATTACGTCTTGCTTCGCCATATACTTACTTATTTCCTTTCTAAAGAGCGGCCAATTTAACAGGCCTAGTAATAAAATTTGGCGCGGATTATAACAAACTTAGTTGTGCTAATTCAAATATTTAGCTTTTTTGACTCTGTAAATGCTGTGGAATCAGTGCAGGCCAATGTGGATCAAGCTGCCATTTTTGCGGAGTGAGTTTTTGTTGAGATTGGGTGGAAATAATTTCCTCAAACTTTTTACGGGCAATGTTCTCTGCTCCGAGGCTTACCAAGTGCGGGGTTTCAATCTGGCAGTCAATTGTTGTGAAGCCCCACTGCTTTAGTTGCATGGCAAGTGCTACAAGTGCTATTTTTGAGGCATCTGTTACTTTGGCAAACATAGATTCGCCATAGAACATCTTGCCGATGGCTACGCCATATAAGCCGCCAACAAGATTATTGTTCTCCCAGACTTCAACTGAGTGGGCGTGGCCGCCTTTATGTAAATCGGTATAGGCCGAGAGCATTTCGCCGGTGATCCAAGTGCCGTCTTGTCCGGGTCTGGGAACTTTTGAACAGGCTTCAACAACCCCACGAAAATCTTCGTCCAGGCTGACTCTAAAATCGCCATCTCGAAATTTCTTGTTGATTGTTTGTCTGAGGCTTCTGCGGATTTTTAGATTATCGATAAAGAGTACACTTCTAGGATTGGGTGTCCACCAAAGTATCGGCTCTCCCGGGTTGAACCAAGGGAAAATTCCTTTACTGTAGGCCAGTAACAACCACTCTGGAGTCAGGTCTCCACCCACCGCAAGCAGACCGTCCGGCTCAACTAACGCTAGTTCGCTTGGTGGAAAGGTTGCTGGTAGAGGGTCCAACCAGAAGGGGACTTGTAAAGGCGTGTTGTTGCTCATAGATCGGAATTGTACCTGCAATATAGTGCTATTTAAATAGTCGGCGCTGGGCCAGCTTCAATAGTTGGATTAAAAAATAGCGGTTAAAAGCAAATAAAATCCTCAAAGCTTGGTGCTAAAGTTCGCTAAAATAATCCAATTGTAATCGCTGTTGGCAGTAAGCTTTTTTCATGACCTCAATTGAATCCACTCAACCTAAATTTGTTCACCTTCATGTTCATTCTGAATACTCTGTTGTCGATAGTACTCTAGGCATAAAACAGCTGTTTTCACTTACCAATAAAGCAGAGCAGCCTGCGATAGCATTAACTGATCAGAACAACCTATATGCTTTAGTGAAATTCTACAGTGGTGCTATTGGTAACGGTATCAAACCAATTGTTGGAGCAGAAATCTATATTGAGGATAGCAATGGCGAAGTCTTTAGTTCGGTGCTTCTGTGCCAGAACTCACAGGGTTACCTAAACCTATCCCATCTAATTTCACAGAGCTACCTCAATAACCAGAAACTGCATAACGGGCAGATGATTGGCTTGATAAAACGTGAGTGGTTAGCTGAATTTAATCAAGGCCTGATAGTATTATCTGGTGGTCGAAATGGTGACGTTGGTGTGGCTTTACTGGCGGAAAAACCGAATTTAGCGGCCAGCCGAATGCAGTGGTGGCAGCAGAATTTTGCCGACCGTTACTATTTAGAGCTAGTTCGAACTGGTCGAGATAATGAAGAGCGATATATAGCCTTAGCAATTGACGTTGCAATTCGCTACCAAGTACCAGTGGTGGCAACTAATGATGTGCGTTTTGCTACGACTGAAGACTTTGAAGCTCATGAAGTTCGCGCTTGTATTCACGATGGTTATATTCTTGAAGATCAAAGCCGCCCTAAAAACTATTCTGAGGAGCAATACTTCAAAAGCAGTGAACAGATGATTGAACTGTTCGCAGATATTCCAGAAGCAATTGCCAACTCTGTTGAGATAGCTCGACGCTGCAATATTGACCTGACACTTGGTACTTACTTTCTACCGGATTTCCCAATTCCTGAAGGGCTTACCATGGATGAGTTCTTTGTTCAGGAAAGTCATAAGGGTCTAGATGAAAGGCTTGAATTTCTGTTTGGGCATTTAAATTCCGAACAGCAGGCTGCGAAGCGCAAAGAGTATTACGAACGAATGGAGTTTGAGCTCGATACCATTTTGCAGATGGGGTTTCCCGGTTACTTCCTGATCGTTGCCGACTTCATCCAATGGGGTAAAAATCATGCCATTCCAGTCGGACCTGGGCGTGGTTCTGGTGCCGGTTCAATTGTTGCCTACGCCCTCAAAATCACTGATCTTGATCCAATCGAATACGACTTGCTATTTGAGCGTTTTCTTAACCCTGAACGTGTCTCCATGCCTGACTTTGATGTCGATTTCTGTATGGATCGTCGCGATGAGGTTATCGACTATGTCTCGCAAAACTATGGTCGTGATCACGTCTCTCAGATTGTGACTTTTGGAACCATGGCTGCCAAGGCGGTAGTGCGTGATGTGGGCCGTGTTTTAGGGCTAGGCTATGGAACGGTTGACGGTATTGCCAAACTGATTCCAAATGAATTAGGTATCAAGCTGCCTGATGCAATTGAAAAAGAAGAAGAGCTTAAAAACAAATATGACAATGACGAAGATGCCCGTCAGCTGCTTGATCTGGCTCTGAAACTTGAGGGGACAGTGCGTAACACTGGTAAGCACGCTGGTGGGGTGGTGATTGGACCTAAGCCGTTGGATCACTTCTGTCCGGTACTCTGTGAACCTGACGGTTCCAGTGTTGTCACTCAGTTGGATAAAAATGATGTAGAAACAGCAGGCCTGGTAAAGTTTGACTTCCTCGGTCTGCGTACTCTAACTATTATTGACTGGGCATTACAATCAATCAATGGCAGTAAAAACAATGGTGATCAAGGCTTTGTTGATATCACTCGAATCCCATTGGATGATGTGCCCACATTTGACCTGATAAAAACTGGTAAGACCACCGGAGTTTTCCAGTTGGAATCCAGCGGTATGCAGAGTTTGATTGTTCGCCTGCGTCCCGACTGTTTTGAAGATATTATCGCTTTGGTAGCACTGTTCCGTCCGGGGCCGCTTGAATCTGGGATGGTTGACAACTTTATTGCCCGTAAGCACGGTAAAGAGAAGGTTTCCTACCCGGATGCTCAATGGCAGCATGAATCTCTCAAAGAGACACTATCTCCGACCTATGGGGTTATTCTCTATCAAGAGCAGGTAATGGAGATTGCCCGTGTATTGGCCGGTTATACGCTCGGTGGAGCCGATATGCTGCGTCGTGCCATGGGTAAAAAGAAACCCGAAGAGATGGCCAAGCAGCGTTCGGTATTTAAACAGGGTGCAATTGACAATGGCGTTGATGGCGAACTCGCCATGAAAATCTTCGACCTGGTAGAGAAGTTTGCCGGTTACGGTTTCAACAAGTCTCACTCGGCTGCCTATGCTTTAGTCTCTTACCAGTCTGCCTGGCTCAAAACTCACTATCCTGCTGAATTTATGGCGGCACAGATCTCCTCTGATATGGACAATACCGACAAGGTGGTTCATATGGTAAATGAGTGTTACTCCATGAACTTAACAGTATTAAAGCCAGATATTAATACTGGAGAAATTCACTTCAAACCCTATGGTGAGATGACGGTGAATTATGGTCTGGGTGCCATCAAAGGCGTAGGTGAAGCTGCTCTGGAAGGTGTGATTGAAGAGCGCAATAATAATGGTGTTTTCAAAGACTTGTTTGATTTCTGTCTGCGGGCTGGTAAAAAAGTTAATAAGCGCGTACTTGAAGCCTTGATTCGCTCCGGTGCTTTTGACGAGTTACACGATAACCGCAACGCTATGCTGGAAAGTATTCCTATGGCACTGCAACAGGCAGAGCAGCAATTGAAAAACGAAGAAGTCGGCCAGAACGACTTGTTTGGAGATATGCTTTCGGTCGAAGAGTCGGGTGAAAACAAACTCTTAGAAGTGGCGGAATCCCCGGAAAAGCTGCGTCTGTTTGGTGAGAAAGAGACCTTGGGTCTCTATATGACAGGTCATCCGATTGATATCTATCGCAAAGAACTCTCTCAGTTGGTTAAAAACAATCTGGCCAGTTTAAGGCCTGAAAAGTGGAAGAAGGTTTTTGCTGCTGGCTTGGTTGTTGAGCTGAGAAGCAAAATTACCAAAACTGGAAAGCGCATGGGCTTTATGTCACTGGATGATAAAACTGCTCGACTAGAAGTGGTAATGGGGCCTGCTGTTTTTGATGCGGTGCGAGAAACCATTAAACCAGATATGGTTGTTATGGTTGAAGGCGAGGTTGCTGAAGATACTTTTAACGGAGGTATTAAACTCGATGCTTCGCAAGTTGTTAGCCTGGCTGAGGCCAGAGTTGAAAAAGGTCGCGCCCTGAAGCTACATATGACTACAAATGGCTCAGGAATGCCTTCTCAGCAAGTCAATGACCTTCAGGTTCTATTAGGTGCCTACAAAGCTGACATAGGCTTACCAGTCGTTGTTGATTACAGTAATGAGATTGCCACAGCCCAACTGAAAACCAATAGTGAAAACCTATTCTTCCCAGATGATGATCTAATTGAAGCTCTCAATGCTCAAGGATGGCAACCGGAAGTGGTTGTTAAATCCTAACCTTGCCTTGATATTTTTATACTCATTTAATTCGGTTTTTTATCAACTGTGGCCTGTTAAATTTACAGGCCTGCTTTAAACCTTACACGGCAAAACATTAGTATCGAGTAAAGTTAAATGAAAAGAGTTTTAGGCACAAAAGGTTATGAAAAAGTCGTGGAATCATTTGCCGGGGCTAGTTTAAAGCTAGATTTTGATTACATTAATGAAGATTTTTTAGATTTTCTTCCGCCGGCACCGGCAAGAGTCTTAGATGCGGGGGCTGGAGTCGGTCAAAATGCAGCCGCTTTAGCACGCCGAGGTTATGAAGTTGTTGCGGTAGAGCCTTTAACAGAGTTCATTCAAATTGCCAAACAAACTTTCGCTAATCTTAATATTTCCTGGTTGCAAGACAGCCTGCCAAATTTAGAAATGCTATCGGCTGAGTCGATGAAATTTGATTTTATTTTGATTGATGGGGTATGGCATCATCTAAATCCACAAGAAAGAGAATTGTGTATAGAAAGATGTTTTGAAATTCTAAAACCTCAAGCAAAATGTGCGATTTCATTAAGAAATGGTCCTGCCGGATCTGGAAAGCATATCTTTCCAACAAGTGTTGATGAGCTTGTTCAGTTCGCAGAAAAGATTGGGTTTGATGTTATTTTTCTTAGAGAAGATCAGCCAAGTAAAATGAAAAATAAGCCAGATGTTGTCTGGTCTAGAGCTGTTATCCAAAAAACAACTGAAAGAAACGTATCTGCTTTTTAGTCTTCCCAAGGATTTGAATTCCCCCAGATCAGGCTAGCGTAATACTTGGTGAGTGGCTTTTGAAAGCTAAAATCTGGGCCGCCGATTTCATCGATACAACTTAAATCCATATCGCTATTCGGGGCATCAATAAACTGATGAATTAAATCTAAACTGCAGTTATTGCCTGATGACATAATGGTGTAATAAGGCGTTCCATGTCCTGCGTACGGAAAGTAAGCATAGGTAGATTTAGGTGCCTGTATATTGTCTAGGGCTGTTTCCGCCCAATCTTTTGGGGTAGCAAGGTCCAGCCCTCCTTGAAGTACCAGCATTGGTGCTTGGGAAGTGATCATCCCTCTATCATAATCAGCAGGGGTTACTAAGGTGTTCCATAGGTCTTTGGCTTCGATCAATTCAGCTTGTCCATCAAGTAATGAGCTAAGCAAAAGAGTGTCTCTGTTAGCGAGAAACTCTTCCTTTGTTAGAGATTCTGGTGTCATATCGATAGCCAGGACATTAAAGTAGAGTAGTTGGTTGATTGACTGAGTGGCAATGCTTTCAAAGCTGTTAAATAAGTTTGTAGTAATGCTTGCTAAAAAACTCTGATCTTCTGATCTACATTGGCTAATTTTGGCAATTAACGGCATTGCAAGCTCTCGGGTATCACTGCCAATCATTGTATGGATCAATGATTCAAATTCTGTTCTATCAAGCGTTATCCCACTACAGCTTTGATTTTCTATGATATCAATTGCATTTTGGAAGGTGGTGATTGGATCGCCATTCATTCCCTGATTGCATACAGTGTCAGCTGCACATAGATCGAAGAATTCTCTGAGATAAGGGTCACTGAGCTCTATCTGTTTGACAAGTTGAGCGTTAATGTCTGCGATACCATCGAGAATTACACCGTCGATGTTTTTTCCTGTATAGAGCTGCAAATACCTCTGTAATAGGAATGTTCCATAGGAAAAACCAACCAGATATTGAGCTTGGCCATTATCGTTTTCTTGCAACAGAAAGTTGATGTCTTTGGCCGCTTCTGTCGCTGAGAAGCCATTGATTTTTTCGCCATAGCTCGCTTGTAAGTCTGCAATACATGATGGCAATTCATTTAGATCTCTAATATAGGTTTGATTGTTGCAGCTTAAAGGTGAAGACTTGCCTGTTCCTCTATGCATGGGAATCATAATGTCCCAGCCACTATTGGTGAATTGTGCAAATAGTTGCTTTTGTCTTGCAAAAAGCAGACCGTCTCCACCAGGGCCACCATCAATAATCCATATCTGACCTTTAGATTCGCCACTAGCAGGGACTTTCATGGTGTAAAGTGATATTGAATCATCAAACTGAGAGTCTCTGAGTACTGGAACCGAGCTTGTTTTACAGACAACCTCTGAGTCGAGAAATAGGTCATTATCACAGGCTCCAAATTCTTGAGTGTCTTTTACCGGATTTGTGTTGCCATTGTTGTTGTCAGGAGTGGTGCTTGAACTTGAACCTCCGCCGCCACCGCATGAAGAGAGAAATAGGCTTAGTATTGAAATGACAACTAGATAATTAAATTTCATTTTCGAGCTCTTAAGTGGTTCAATGTGAGAACAGTTGTTATAAGCGTTAATACATATTTAACTGGGTTGTCTGAATAATAATAGTTTTTATTTAATTTGCAATGCTTTGATATTAATTTGTGTCGCAGAGCTTTATTTGTAAAATGGACTCCTAAATTCCTGTTTTACTGTTCTATTAATTAAAGGGTGTCAGTGGCCACTTGGTTTGAAAAAAAAGAGTTAAGAAGGTTTCGAAGAATCGATATGAACCTCAAGCTGTTTGTTACCCCTTCTGACCCAATTAATGATCTTGAAATATTTGCTTTGGGTATTGATTATTTTCCAAAGACCGTGTCTTCTAAAATTGCAAAGAATCGTTCAAATTTATTAAGTTGGATAGAACATATTCAAGAGCAAAAAGAAATTCTTGAACCCGTTTTTCACGAAGTGATTGGCTCAGCTGAACTCTTAGGTGAGTCTTTGAAGATGCTGTCAGAAGGGCGCAACCCTATTCTTGACGATCAGATAGCAGAAAAAATTCATAAAAACCTCAAGGTAATTGGCTCGATTAGTTCTCTCGAGGAGCATGCTCCAAGAACTTTCAACTACTTTTATGAGGTAGAGCGCAAGCTCACTCATTATTTTAGGTTATTACTGATTTCTCTACACAAGTCGTCGGAAAAGGATTTTCATGGCTTTTCTATAAAGAGAACTCAGTTCAAAATTGATGAAATGACTGCTAAGTTTACTCAGGAAGCATTTCAGAAAATTCCATTGATTCAGTCAATTTATTATATGAATCAACTAGTAGCTAATTATTGTGAAATTTTTGAAGAGATGAATCTGGATTACTATTTAAGAGATAACCCCAATGAGTGTTCACTCGAGCGAGTCAATGTAAGCGAAGGAGGATTATCATTACATGACTGCAAACGTTATATTCCTGGTTTACCTTTGCAAGCTTATATTCATATGCCCAACCATAGTCGAGTAATGCAGGTAAAAACAATTTTAGCGAGATCAGAGTCAAACTTTAGAGTAGGTCAGGAGTTAAATGCTTTTTATTTTGAGTTTCCTGACCCTCAAGACCAGAAAGTTTTGGAGTTGGAGATTGTGCAGGCTCAAATTGACAGGGCAATGGAAGTGTTTACAGCTTGTGATATAAAACTGGGTTCAAGACAATGAAGGTGCAACCTGAAGCAGCTTTTATGGATAAGCTTAGCCCTGGCTTGAGAATGGCCGCTGAAAAACTCTACTTAGTTGAGTCTTTAGAGGGTTTGATTGCCTTTCGATTTGGCCATGAATTTGATCACGAGATTAAGAACTTTTCATTGTCAGGAAATAAATTGCAACTCGTTTTAGATGCTGTGATTTTGACGAGATTATCTGAGATAAATCTACATAAGAAGATTCCTAAAGAGCGTTGTCGGCAGCTGCGAGAGCTCGTCTTAATTTTACTCGCAATCGATAAAGACGATAATGCTATAGAGTACCTAAGCCATGAAGCAAAAAAATTCATGGGTTGGTATCTGAACTTATTAAAAATGATATAGCGTTTTTTTTAGAGCTCTTCTATCTATTTCTTCATCTGGTATACAAAGATATTTCTATTTTTTTCTCTAATGATTAATTGTTTAGTCCCAGCT
>DBOI01000157.1 GCA_002299245.1 Hydrogenovibrio sp. UBA650 | reverse complement strand
ATTCAAAAGAATGCGTCTGAAGTGGAGCTTGATCATCGTCTCAAGCATGATGCACTTACCGGCCTGCCAAATCGAGAAAAACTCGGTTTTGATACTGAGCTACTCATAAAACAGGGCCAAGGCTTCAGCTTGTTGATGATCGGTATTAATCGTTTCAAAGCGATCAATGATAGCCACGGTCATAATGTCGGTGATCAGGTTTTGATTAGCCTTACCAAAAGACTTAAAGGCTTTGTTGATCAGAACGAATGTTCCTTATATCGAATTGGTGGTGATGAGTTCATTTTTATCGTGCCATTTTCAACCTCGAAATCGATTGAATACCTCGAGCAGAGTATTCAGAAAATTTTTGTAACGCCTATAGAGTATAAGCTGCTTAATTTTTATCTTTCTGCCAGTGGCGGCCTGTCACAATTTAATCCTGAATCACCTACCTCCTTTTACACCTTAATGAAACAGGCAGACATGGCGATGACGGTTTCTAAACAAAAAGGCAATAAAGGAATCGTCGAGTATGAGCCTTCAATGGCGGTCAAAGTCGAAGATACTCTGGCTCTTGAAGGTGAATTACATGAAGCTCTCATACAGCAACAATTTGAAGTCTATTACCAACCCATCGTTACCATGCAATCAGGTCAGATAAATAACCTAGAGGCTCTGATTCGTTGGAACCATCCAATAAAAGGTGTCATTTCGCCGGGGCTTTTTATTCCATTGGCTGAAGAGATGGGAATTATCAAAGACCTGACACGTTTTGTCCTGTCAAAAGTATTGAGCGATTTAGATATTTTTGCGCAAGCCGGTTTTGAGGATATAAGTATCTCAATCAATGTTTCAGGTAAAGAATTCGACCGTGAGCAGCTTAATACTCTTATTCAACAGATTTGTGATGCAAAACGCAGTTCTCAAATAGAGTTGGAGCTTACAGAAAGCTACCTGATGGGTAATGCTGAAGAAGGTTTACAGTTATTGGAACAAATCAGAGCGGCGGGCATTAAAGTTTCGATTGATGATTTTGGAACAGGTTATTCTTCTTTATCCTATTTGAAAAAATTCCCTGTTGATAAGTTGAAAATTGATCAATCCTTAATCTGTGACATTGATCATGATGAAAGTGATTTAGAGATTACTAAGGCCGTCGTGGCAATGGCAAATAGTTTGGGCCTTAAAGTTGTAGCAGAAGGGGTAGAGAACCAGCAGATTAAATCTATTCTGGAACAGGAGTCAATTGACTATCTGCAAGGCTACTTTTTTGCAAAACCTCAACCAATTAACATGGTTTTAAAAGTTCTGAATCGTTAATATAGTTGGCTGTTCAATCTGCTTTAACTGATGCAGAGGTTTGTGAATTAGTTTCCGAGGCTGTCAACCAGACTAGACCACCAGGATTTTTCCTGTTTTTCTTGCTTATTATCTGAAGCTTGATCTTTACTTGACTTAATCGTTCCAAAATTTACATCGATTATTTCAGCGTCTTGGTTGAGTTCATAAACTCTTGCAACATCTTCTGCTAGTTTTTGCATGCCCATTTTCGAGTATGAGGATTTCATAATCTCAAGAGCTTCAAACGTAGATGCAGACTGAGCATAGTTCTCCAATATAAACTTAGCGCGGTTTGCCGCAGCTAAGTAAGCTTCTCGGTCGTAGTAGAATTGAGCAACTTTAATTTCGTGTCGAGCCATTTGGTTACTAAGTATAACCAGACGCTTACTTGATGCGGTTGCGTATTTACTTTCCGGGAAAAGAGTAATGACATCGGTGTAATAGCTGTAAGCACGCTTAGCAGATTTGATATCTCGAGTTGCCGGATCGGTAATAAAGTTATCCAGCCAACTGCGAATAATGGAATCCGCTGCGAGAGCTTTTAGGTAGTAAGCGTAGGCAAGTTGACGGTGTTTTGGATAGAGGCGAATGAACTCATCCAACTCTAAAATCGCCGATTCTGGCTCATCATAACGATAGTAAGCATAAGCTAACTCTAGATGAGTTTGCTCGGCGTAAGGCCCATAAGGAAAGTAGGCTTTGAGCTTTTCATAGTTTTGAATGGCTACATCCCATTGTTGATCTTCAAAGCCTTGAGTCGCATCAGCATAAAACTCTTCAACCGTTTTTTTGTCATCAGGTTTTTCAATCAACGAATTCAATGTCGAACACCCCGACAGGCCAATTCCAGAAACCACAAATAGGGCAAGTAGCGTTTTTTTCATGTAAATCGAAACTCTTCGGTACAATATGCTTTTTGAATATAGCAAAGTAAATAATTTTCAGGATTGTATCACAAATCATCCACTTTCAAGTAGCAACAACCAGGATTTGAATTGACTCAACAAACTCTTACAGAAAAGATTCCTTTCAGTGCAATGGGCGAACGTCTGGACGCTGTTTTAGCCCCTCTGTTTTCTGACTATTCACGCAATCGAATTCAGCAATGGATTAAAGCTGGTAATGTCTCGCTTGATGGTCAAGTATGTACTAAACCACGCCACCCTGTATTGGGTGGTGAACTGGTTGAAATGCTAGTGGAGATCGAAGACTCTGTCGAAGTGGTTGCACAACAGATACCGCTAAATATTGTTTATGAAGATGATGCTATTCTAATTATCAATAAACCGCCTGGTCTGGTTGTTCATCCTGGAGCTGGTAACCCTGACGGTACCTTGATGAATGGCTTGGTTTTTTATGATCCGAGCCTTAGAGAGGTGCCTAGAGCAGGTATTGTCCACCGCCTGGATAAAGATACTTCCGGTTTGATGGTTGTCGCCAAAACGATCCCAGCACAGACAAGCCTTGTCGAGCAGCTGCAAAGACATGCTGTTGAGCGTATTTATGATGCGGTTTTGGTCGGCATCGTAAACAGTGGTGGTACGGTAAATAAGCCGATTGGCAGAAACCCAAATGATCGCAAGAAAATGGCGGTTCGTAATATTGGTGGAAAACCAGCGGTTTCTCATTATAGGGTTTTGGAACATTTTCGAGCTCATTCCAGAGTTCGAGTTAAGCTAGAGACAGGAAGAACACACCAGATTAGGGTACACATGTCATCCTTAGGTTTTCCATTAGTCGGCGATCCGGTTTACGGTTCTCGGTTTAGAATACCGAAAAGAATGCATCCGGAATTTGTTGAATATCTGCGTGGATTTCAGCGTCAAGCTCTGCACGCTGGAGCCTTGAGCCTCACGCATCCGGTTTCTGGTAAAACCATGAAATGGAAAGCTGCCATGCCAGATGACATGTTGGAATTGGTTGATATTCTTCGTGAAGATGTCGATATGCTTCAGGCTGAAGAGCAGGGCTACGATGATTACGAATATGATGACTACGGTGTTGAGGTAGAGTGGGTCACCGATGAAGATATTCCGGATTAAATACAACAGGTTGATATGATTTTTGAACCTGACTGGCAATTGCCTAATAACATCAAGGCTCTCTTTACTGATCGTTCTGGTGGCATAAGTCAAAAGCCTTTTGATAGTTTCAATCTGGCTATGCATGTTGGTGATAACCCGGAAGATGTCGAAATTAATCGTCAACAATTAGCACAAACGGCAGGCCTGCCAAATTCGCCATACTGGCTTGAACAGCAACATACAGACCGTGCCATTGAGCTGTTGCCAAACAGATCTGGTCTGCAGATAGCCGATGCCAGTTGGACAAAAACACCAGGCTTAGTGGCTAGCGTAATGACTGCTGATTGCTTACCGATTTTGGTTGCGGCGAAAGATGGCTCGGCTGTCGCGGCTATTCATGCCGGCTGGAAAGGTCTGGCCAAAGGCATTATCAGTAATACCATTGAGCAGATGCAAATCCCCGCCGAACAGCTAACCGTTTGGATAGGGCCTGCCATTTCTGCAGCCCACTTTGAGGTTGGCCAGGATGTCTATCAAGAATTCACGTCTCTATGTTCAGTTAATCAAAGCTTCTTCCAGCCGCACCCTCAAAGACCAGAAAAATATCTTTGTGACCTTGCTGCCATTGCTGGGTTTGAACTACAGTCAATTGGAGTTGAGGCGATTCAGCTGAGTCGGCTTTGTAGTTACGCGGATAAAAACAGGTTTTACTCCTACCGTAGAGACGGCAAAACCGGGCGGATGGTGTCTTTAATCTGGATAACTGAATAGTTATTAGATTTTGTCGCTGAAACATTTGAATATCTAATGTTAAATTTTTTTGGCAGGCCTGTTATTTCTCACTTTTTGGGCTGAACATCGTTTATACTTTGGTTACAAATTAAAACTAATCAACCAAAATAAGAATTAGATGAACAGCCCCTTTGTTGCACTATTGCACTCTATGCTCTCGTCCTTGAGAGACCTTACTCCAATTATCCTGGTTATCGCCTTTTTCCAGTTGTTTGTGTTACAGCAGCCGCTGCCAAATATGGTTGAGCTTTTGTTTGGTACCTTCTTCGTTGTTCTGGGGTTAACCTTTTTTGTGTACGGTTTAAATATGGGGCTGTTTCCAATCGGTGAGAGCATGGCGCATGCATTTGCCAAAAAGGGCTCGGTATTCTGGCTGATCGGCTTTGCCTTTGCGCTTGGTTTTGGAACCACGATTGCTGAACCCGCTTTGATTGCGGTAGCGGCTGAGGCGGCAAAAGTAGCGGCACAGGCTGGTGCTATTTTAAATACTGAAGAAGCTCAAAGTAGCTATGCGCTCGGCTTGAGGATTACAGTAGCTCTCTCGGTGGGCTCCGCAATCGTGCTTGGAGTAATTCGTATTATTAAAGGCTGGCCGATTCACTATTTTATTATTGGGGGCTACATTCTAGTAGTGATTATGACTGCTTTTGCCCCTGAAGAGATTATAGGTATTGCCTATGACTCAGGAGGAGTAACGACTTCAACGATTACTGTTCCTTTGGTGACCGCATTAGGTGTCGGATTGGCCTCTTCAATTAAGGGCCGCAACCCAGTGACAGATGGTTTTGGGTTAATCGCCTTTGCCTCTTTAACCCCCATGATTTTTGTCATGGTTTATGGCTTGATTGTGTAAGGCGGCAAGATGGATCTGATACTAGGCTATTTTCAACGTTTTATAGAGATTCTCTCCACTACAGTGTTTGATGTGATTCCTATTCTGGCAATACTGCTCGGTTTTCAGGTGCTGGTTTTAAGGCAGAAAATTGCCAACCTTAAGCGGATTGCAGTGGGTTTTGTGTTTGTATTAGTTGGCCTGTCGTTTTTCCTGCAGGGCTTAGAACAAACACTGTTTCCAATTGGTCGTCTAATGGCAGAACAGCTAACCAATCCAGAGTTTATTTTTGGTGGGCCTGTCGAGGCAAATTTTGATTTTACCTGGCAGGATTACTATTGGGTTTACATTTTTGCCTTTATGGTTGGCTTTAGCGCCACCCTTGCAGAACCCTCGTTGTTGGCGGTAGCCATCAAGGCACAAGATGTATCTGGTGGCGCGATTGGCGTCTGGGGGTTGCGTATTGCGGTTGCACTCGGTGCAGCAATTGGTATTGCCCTTGGAACCTTCCGCATTGTCACAGGCCTGCCAATTCACTGGTTTATTATTGCCGGCTACATCATTGTGGTGATACAGACTTATTACTCACCACGGATGATTATTCCCTTGGCTTATGATTCGGGTGGGGTGACCACTTCTACGGTTACGGTTCCTGTGGTTGCTGCACTCGGTTTAGGATTGGCGGAAACAGTACCGGGTAGAAGCGCATTGATTGATGGTTTTGGACTTATTGCTTTTACCGCACTATTCCCAATTATGTCAGTTATGGCTTATGCTCAGCTTGCTGAATATAAAGCCATGAAAAAACAGCGAATTGATGCTGAAAACCGCAGACTTGATGAGGCAGAGCAAGAAAAATCCAAGCAATCGAATAGCCGTTCAAACAATAATAAAACAGAGTAGTTGGTTAAATTATTTTAGATAAGATTTTCACTGACCTGGAGGTGAAACCATGAAATTTAAACTCATTATTGCATTTGTGGATGACAGCAAAACTGACGCTGTTATGGATGCCGCTAGAGAAGCCGGAGCTACAGGGGCAACCGTTATCAATAATGCCAGAGGAGAGGGGTTGGAAACCCCTAAAACCTTCTTTGGCTTGAGTTTAGAAACTCAGCGCGATGTTCTTCTGTTTTTGGTAGAAGAGCATTCGAGTCGCAAGATTATTGAGAGCATTGCTGAAGAAGGTGAGTTTGAGATATCGCCAGGTTCAGGTATTGCCATTCAGATTGATGTAGAGGACGCGGTTGGCGTTATGCATCAAGTGGAAACCCTTACCCCTATTGTGGAGGAACAGATATGAGTGATGAATTAGTTCGTGTCAGAGATGTCATGAAGCCAGGTGTTGATATGGTGGATGGCATGATGACAGTTTCAGAGGTGATTAATACCATGCAATACAGAAATAATAAGTCGATTATTATCAATCGTCGTCACGATCAAGATGAGTATGGTATCGTGCTACTGAATGATATTGCCACAGAAGTATTGGCAAAGGATCGCGCACCTGATCGCGTCAATATCTATGAGATTATGACCAAACCAGTTGTCAGTGTTGATCCGGAGATGGATATTCGTTACTGCGCACGCTATTTTAAAAGGTTAGGTCTGTCGCGAGCACCGGTTATAGAAAACCGTCAGGTTATTGGTATCGTCAGTCTTACTGACTTAGTATTCAAAGGGCTATGCAGGAAAGATAGATAACTAGCGATTTAACAGGCCTGTTGATTTGATATCTGCTATTTAATTTTTCCTGTCTTGATGAATCTTTCAGTTTGATCGACGTCTTCTTGTAGGCCACTGATAACTAAGTGATCGTTTTCTCTCAAATGAGTATCAACATCAGGGTTCTCACCTCTAACATGCCCACGTTTAATAGCGTCTACTTTTACATTGAACTGTTTAAGATCTAATTCCTTCAGGGTTTTTTCGATAGCGTAACTGCCCGTTTCTAGCAGAATACTATGGATGATCCCTTTCATTACCTGGTGTTGTTCAAGCGGTTTGATATCTTCACCCGGGTAGAAGTTTTCTAAAGTCTGGTAACGGTTTTTGCGAATATCTCGGGTTTCTCGAAGTACTTTGCGCGGCGGTTCACCAATCATCAGCATTAAGTGTGAAGCGAGCATGATTGCCGATTCAAATGTATCGGGAATAACCTCATTGGCGCCGGCTTCCAAAAGCTCATTAAGGTGTGAGTCATCCATTGTTCTGACCAGAACAGGAATGTCTTTATTCAGGTGACGAATGGTTTTTAATATTTTCATTGATGCATGAATATCACTGAATGTAATCATGACGATCTGCGCTTTTTGCAAAGAGGCCGCATTTAAAATGGTCTCTTTTGCCGCATCTCCGTAGTAAACACTTTCACCGGCTGCACGGGCTTCATGAACACGTTTAATATCCATGTCCAGTGCGATAAACCGTTTATTCGAGTTATGTAAAAAACGGCTTACAGTTTGACCAACACGCCCAAAACCACAAAGAATCACGTGATCTTTAATATGAACATTATCCTGCGCAATTGTGTTTTCAATTTCATGGTGGTTAGCAGAGTATGAACCTTTGTGTACATATTTGGCGATTTTGCCATTGAACTTAACCAGAAACGGCGCAATCGACATACTTAATACCGCTGCAGTCAATAAGATGTTGCCTGTCTCAAGAGGTAGCAAGTTATAAGTAAAGGCCAATGTCATCAGTACCAAACCAAATTCACCAACCTGTGAGAGTGATAGCGCGATACGCAGCGAAACCCCGCCACCTTTGCCAAACATCATCGAAATACCGTACAGAATTGCACCTTTAAGAACAATAATAGCGACAGTAATCCCCAGAATAGTCCAGAAGTGGGTGAATAGAATATCCAGAGAAATTAACATACCGACCGTTACAAAGAACAGCCCTAATAGAATATCCTGGAATGGACGGATATCAGATTCGATCTGGTGGCGATATTCTGTTTCGCTCAACATCATTCCGGCAAGGAATGCGCCTAGGAGCCTGTCGGACT
>DBOI01000043.1:4951-12312 GCA_002299245.1 Hydrogenovibrio sp. UBA650 | reverse complement strand
GTTTCAACTTCCATGAAGTTCTTGCGAATCAAAAAATCGCGAACATGCTGAACAATCTTTGAACGCAGCATAAAGGTCTCGCGACTCTCCTGATTAACAATCAGATC
The DNA here is from genome assembly GCA_002299245.1 of Hydrogenovibrio sp. UBA650. Taxonomy (GTDB): domain Bacteria; phylum Pseudomonadota; class Gammaproteobacteria; order Thiomicrospirales; family Thiomicrospiraceae; genus Thiomicrorhabdus. The sequence goes on along the minus strand of DBOI01000043.1, from coordinate 12,205 downwards.
AATATAACGCTGACGATAGCGCATCTCTTGATCTTGCAGGCCATGGAATTTATCCGGCAGCGGACGAATTGATTTTGTAATCAGTTCAACGTGCTCAACATGAATAGAGAGTTCACCGGTATTGGTTTTGAAAAGGTAACCTTCAGCACCAACAATATCACCCAAGTCCCATTTTTTGAATTGGGTGTTATAAAAACCTTCTGGTAATTCATCGCGAGTTACGTAAATTTGAATGCGGCCAGTAGGATCTTGTAGAGTGGCGAAACTCGCTTTACCCATGATACGACGCAACATCATACGCCCAGCCACTTTTACTCTAACTGGCTCCGCTTCCGCCAAGGCTTCTTTAGTCAACTCATCAAATTGAGCGTGAAGATCTTCAGCATGGTCATCACGACGGAAAGTGTTTGGGTAAGAATGTCCTTCGTCTCTCAAGGCCTGTAATTTTGCACGACGCTCGGCAATAATCTTATTTTCATCAACTTCAGGCACATTATTTTGTGAGTCTGACATTAAAATTCTCTCTATCAATATTTCAAAAACAATCGGTTATTTTAAGCTCGGCTAGCTATAAATTCCACTTAAATCCCTGCTTTCAGACTAGCTTCTATAAACTGATCCAGGTCACCATCCAAAACACCTTGGGTATTGCCGGTTTCAACACTTGTTCGCAGGTCTTTAATACGTCCGGAATCTAATACATAGGAGCGAATCTGGCTGCCCCAACCTATGTCAGATTTTGAATCTTCCAGCTCTTGTTTTTCAGAACTTCTCTTCAACATCTCAATTTCATAGAGCTTGGCTCGAAGCTGTTTCATGGCTTCAGCTTTGTTTTGATGTTGTGAACGTCCGTTCTGACACTGAACAACAGTATTGGTTGGCAAGTGAGTCAAACGTACTGCTGAATCAGTTTTGTTAACATGCTGACCGCCGGCACCACTGGCACGATAGGTATCAACTCGAATATCACCCATATTCAAGTCAACTTCAAAGCTGTCATCGATTTCTGGTGATACAAATACAGAGGCAAATGAAGTATGGCGTTTTGCATTGGAATCAAATGGCGATTTACGAACTAAACGGTGTACACCCAGTTCAGTGCGCAGCCAGCCATAGGCATAATCACCTTGAATATGAACCGTAGCGCCTTTAATACCGGCAACATCCCCGGCAGAAGCTTCAGTTATTTCCGCTTTAAAACCGTGACTATCAGACCAGCGCAGGTACATTCTTAACAGCATATTGGCCCAATCCTGAGCTTCGGTTCCACCTGAACCTGATTGAATTTCCAGATAGGCGTTATTGGCGTCCATGTCACCGGAAAACATGCGTTGAAACTCTAACTTATCCAGACGCTCGCCTAATAGGTCCAACTCGGCAACCACTTCATCGACCATCTCTTGGTCTTCATCGATTTCTGCCATTTCAAGCAACTCTTTAGTGGCTTCAGTTCCGGAGGTTAAATCTTCAATGGTAGAAACAATATTCTCTAACTGGGACTTTTCTTTTCCCAGAGCCTGCGCCTGCTCTGGATTATTCCAGATATCGGGTAACTCCAGCTCTTTAGTAACTTCTTCTAGACGTTCTGCTTTGACCTCATAGTCAAAGATACCCCCTCAGAACTTCCGTTCTCTGCTGGTAGTCTTCAATACGAGAATATATCGGGTTTAATTCCATTGTTATCACACTCAAATAAGCTTATTTAAAACAGCGCAAATCATAACAGGAAACCACTGTTTTTTCCTTAATTTAACCCTTATCAAGGCAAGAAGTTTGATTAATTTTTTACTCAAGAATTAATTATCTATGCCGATAAATTACATGTAACAATATAACTAAGTTCCGGATTAGAGTTTAATCGTTGGAAAGAGGTGACCAGAAATGACCTTAGAAACAAACAACCTTGGTGCAATTCAAAGCTACCAGAAACTTGATCAGCTAAAAACACAAGACATACTCCAAACTAACAAATCAGAGTCAGAGCTCAATAGTGCTCAAAAAGCTGGACAACAATCAGAGAACATCTTAATGACTAAGTCTGAGATGCGCGTAGAACAACAGGCTAGCCTGGTCGCCCATCTATTTGGTGACGGCTCAACGACTGAGCAGAGTGCGATGAGAATGACATACCAGTCAGCCATTGCCAAGCTTAATGAAATCCTTATGGGGCAGATGCCGGAATATGCTCAAACACAGGTTGAAGGCTCGGAAGGCGAACAGCAGTCCAACCTGCCTGGATATGCTCCTATCAGTGAAGAAGCCCTTCAGGCGCAAGGTGGTATGGAGTATTGGACTCCTGAAAACACTGCAAAAAGAATTGTTGATGGTGCCACGGCGTTTTTAAGCGGTTTTCAAAACGCTCATCCGGAACTTGAAGGTGAAGCTCTAATGAATCACTTCATGGATGTTGTTGGAGGAGGTTTAACTCAGGGGTTTGATGAGGCAAAAGGTATTCTCGATGAACTTAAAGTTCTCGAAGGAACCATTGCCGAGAATATTGAAACCACCTATGATCTGGTTCAGGCAGGGATGCAGGGTTTTCAAAAGGACTTTCTGGCTAACTTAGCACCATCAGCAGAAACAGAACAAGTTAACCAAAATTCATAAATAATCATAGAGATCTAGCACCAACAAAAAAGGCGGTTTTAAAACCGCCTTTTTTATTTAGAAATGAATGGTTATATACTTATTCTATCTCTTCCAGACCAACCTTTGTTAAGCCAGATTCATTAGCATAATTAGTCAGTTCAGCTGTTGAGGTGATCCCCATTTTTGTCATCAGGTTCTCACGGTGCTTGGAAACAGTTCGATCACTAATCTCCAGCATCTCAGCAATCTCTTTTGTTTTGTAGCCTTCTGCAACCAACTTAACCACCTGCTTTTCACGAACTGAAAGTCGTTTATTTGTTAAACCGGCTTCGGCTTCAAGAATTGGTTGAATTTCTGAATGCATGAAAGTATCACCCTGCATGACGCTGTGAATACCTTTAACCAACTCTTTAGGAGAAACAGATTTCATGGCAATACCATCAATTCCCATCTCTAAAACTTCACGCCAAACATTCACTGTCTCGGCAGCGGTAAGAACAATCACCTTAGTATCTGAGTAGCGTTTCTGAATGTGAGTAATTGCATTCACACCGCTCAGTTTTGGCATTGATAAGTCCAATAGCACAACGTTTGGCGACTTGGCTCTAATTAACTCTAGACACTCTAAACCGTCCTCTGCTTCTGCGATAACATCAATATCAGCTTCAGCATCAAGAATAGATTTAAATCCTGCTCTTACTAGTGCATGATCTTCAGCCAAAAGTACCGTGATTTTTTCCGACATAGTATATTTCTCTAAACTATTATTTTTACTTAATTAAATAGGAATTCTGCATTTTCAATAATCTGTATTATGACCAATAGACATAGACTTCTCAAGACTTTTGATGGCTAAATGGATTTTTTCTACGATTTTTTCGCTGTCCTGTGGGCGAGCCTTGTGACTATTCGATACAACCTGAGCTAATTCTAACTGTTTACAAAGTTCAACCACCCCATTGAGTTGAAACAGCATTGCATTACCTTTCATGTAATGTGCCAGCTTACTTAATGCCGCATTGTCATCAATTGAAATCATGTCGTTTGCCTGCTCCAAGCATTGCTGCATTTCAGAGATATAAGCCGGTATCAACTTTTGAAATTGTGAGGGGATATCAGTGACTGTTGGAGCAAAAATATTATTATCTAAGTCGCTTCTAGCCGTCATTTTTTCTGAACGACTCTGGAAATGTTCTTGGGGTTCTGACCCCAGTGAATTAGTTGGTTGAGGCTTATTTCTATAATCTGTGTTTAGCAGATCACAAATCTGACTTTTATTTACCGGCTTCACTAACCACTGATCAAAGACTCCAGAAACCAGGACATCAGAATCAGTCTCGAAACCATCAACTTCTCCCCCAGCAGTAATAGCAAACACTCCTTTTAAATTCGGCTGTGCTCCATTTTGAAATGCATCGTGTAGATTTCGTGCCACTTCAATTCCATCCATAATTGGCATCTGAATGTCTAACAAAACATAATCAAACTGCTGTTCTTGCAACTTTTCCCAAGCAATCATTCCATCTTTAGCTTCAACCACTTCACAATCAAAATCTTCTAAATAGCCAATAATTACCATTCGATTAATTTCTGAGTCATCAGCAACTAAGACAACTAGCTTAGAATTATCATTAGACTCTGCAAAGCTGCCTTCATCATCGTAACTAAAACCGACATTTCCAGTTTCTAAGCTTTGAGAACTCTTATCTGCCAAATTACTCTGAACGGCTGATTCTAAATTCAACTCAAATCGGAACTGAGTACCAACATTTTTCAATGAGGAAACATCAATTTTGCCCCCCATCAACTCCACAAGTTGTTTAACAACAAACAAACCCAAACCGGCCCCTGGAGAACGCCGCTGAATTTGACTAGATTCTAGACTGTCTACTTGTGCGAAAGGCTCAAAAATCTCTTCCAACCTTGCCCTGGCGATACCTTCTCCGGAGTCGCTAACTCTAAACAGATAAATATTCGGTTTAACCTCTTTAACTTCAAGATTAACCCCTCCATACTGAGTAAACTTAATTCCATTGATAATAAGATTAATCAAAATCTGAGTAAGCCTAACCGAATCAACATAGACTGAGTCATGCTCGGTTAATTGAACCATTGATAAATTGAGGCCCTTGTCATTTGCAATCGACTTGGTCAACTGCTTAACATTTTCCAAAAGTTCTGAGAGTTCTACTTTAGTTGGGTGGAGCTTAATCGAATCATATTCAGTTTGAGAGAAGGTAAGAATGTCATTGACTAGGTATGTTGACTGCTCTGCAGTCATATTAATTGTACGTAACATAGCCGATGCTTCAACAGAATCGCCAACCAATTTTTTTAACCTTTTAACCAAACTACTTATACCAAGCAGAGGCGAACGCAATTCATGGCTGATCCAAGCCAGAAAACGTGATTGCCTTGCGTAGGAATCCTTAATAACCCGGTTTTGATCTTCTAGGAATTTTTGTCTCTCAATTACCTGTGCCAGTGTCAGACGGCCTTGCGCATCAACCATCTCCCTTTCGAGTTCAACCATCTCTGTGACATCAACACAGCTTGACCAGACAATGAGTTTGTCGGAGATCTCAAAAACTCGCATTTGGTTTTGATAAGAACGCTTACCATGAACGGTTTCAAAACTAGCTACAAAACGAAGATCTTGCTCTGCTCGATTGTCCCGGTAATTTTCAATAGCATCATCTATTTTTAACTTTAGCTGTGACGTTGCATATTTGCCCATAATATCTTTCAAAGAAGACACTTCACGCCCCAGAGCCTTGCTTAAAGCTGAAGAAAGGTTAATTAACTCATCACTTCCAACTCGTTCATAACTCCACCACAAGCTATCTTCAAAAACCTGTTTAGCAAGGGCATCGCATAGTTGCTTTGATTTTTTTGAGGATTTGGATTTGGCCATAGAACCTACAAATGAAACTAACAAAATTAGACCGGGTCTATTGACTATCAAAGTGATAAAATAGGCGGCTGAAAAATACAAAACATATTAAAACACGAATACAAAAATTCGGCATTATTGAGCCACGCAAAACGCTCAAAATATAGAACTTAAGAAAAGAAAACTACAATGTCAGCTAACAACTTATCCTCTGGGACTCGAACCGTAACCGATAGCATGGGAAGCCTTGAAGTGCCTGAAAATGCACTCTACGGCGCTCAAACCCAGCGCGCAATTAATAATTTTCCAATCAGTGGCATGCCTATGCCAAAAACATTTATCCAAGCGCTATGCTATGTAAAATTCGCCTGTTCGGATAGTAATCGCGAACTGGGTCTAATTAGCGAAGCTAAGGCTGAAGCCATCCAAACCGCGGCCAAAGAAGTGATTCAAGGCAATCATCTTGAGCAATTCCCTATAGATGTTTTTCAAACAGGATCTGGAACCAGTACCAATATGAATGCCAACGAAGTTTTGGCAACATTGGCAACCAATTTAACAGGCATAGATATACACCCAAATGATGACCTCAATATGAGCCAAAGCTCAAATGATGTTATCCCTACTGCGACTCATGTCGCCGCTTCTATTGCTCTTGAAGAGACTTTGCTGCCGGCCCTGCAACACTTGACCGATACGATTGAAAAACGTGAACAAGAGCTGGCAGACATTGTTAAAACCGGGCGCACTCATTTAATGGATGCAATGCCAGTTAAAATCAGTCAAGAACTCGCCGCTTGGCGTGCTCAAATCAATGACAATATTGAGCGCCTTAAAGACACCCAAAAACGTATTCAAAAATTACCACAAGGTGGAACCGCTGTAGGCACAGGAGTTAATGCCGACCCTGAGTTTGGCAGGCTGGTTGCCGCTAACCTTGCAACCATAACTGCAATAGAATTCGAGCCGATGGATAACCTATTTATCGGTCTAAGCTCGCAAGATACCGCTTTAGAATTAAGCGGGCAAATTAATGTACTTGCAGCTAGTCTGATGAAAATAGCCAATGACTTGCGCTGGATGAATTCAGGACCTCTGGCAGGCCTTGGAGAAATTCAACTACCGGCGCTACAACCTGGTAGTTCGATTATGCCCGGTAAAGTTAACCCAGTTATTCCTGAATCGGTAGCGATGGTTGCAGCTCAAATTATGGGCAACCACACCGCAATTACAGTCGGTGCGCAATCTGGTAACTTCCAGCTCAATGTCATGCTACCAATGGTCGCCTACAATTTATTACAGAGTATCGAAATTGCTACTTCAGCGTCGATTCAACTTGCAGATCTTGCAATAAAGGGTTTTACTGTTAACACCCAAAATATCCAAAAGGCGTTAGACGTCAATCCAATTCTTGTCACTGCATTGAATACTGTTGTTGGTTATGAAAAAGGCGCGGCAATAGCCAAAGAGGCCTACAAATCCGGACGTCCTGTACTTGAAGTTGCTATGGAAATGACCGATATGGATGAAGTAACTCTAAAACAATATTTGAACCCAGCATTACTAACCGAAGGTGGAAACCCTTCCATATAATGCAGACTCTATCTAGTTATAATTAAATTTACTTTAGCACCAACTTACAATCAAAGGAATTAACATGGCAGTATTAAATTTAAAAACCGACCAGTTTGAAGACACTATCAACAATAACGACATCGTTATTTTTGATTTCTGGGCAGAATGGTGTGGGCCATGTAAGCAGTTTGGTCCAA